>NZ_AKFK01000068.1:0-37260 GCF_000272495.1 Methylobacterium sp. GXF4
AGATCGTGCCGACCTGGGCGATCTCCTCGGACGAGGCGACCTTGCGGGCCCGCGCCACGATGTCCTGCACGACCGTGGCGACCGCGAGGTCGATGCCGCGCTTCAGGTCCATCGGGTTCATGCCGGCGGCGACGTATTTCACGCCCTCGCGGACGATCGAGGCGGCTAGAACGGTGGCCGTGGTGGTGCCATCACCCGCGATGTCGCTCGACTTCGAGGCCACTTCGCGCACCATCTGGGCGCCCATGTTCTCGAACTTGTCGGCGAGCTCGATCTCCTTGGCGACCGTCACACCGTCCTTGGTGATGCGCGGGGCGCCGAAGCTCTTCTCGATCACGACGTTGCGGCCCTTGGGACCGAGCGTGACCTTCACGGCGCTGGCGAGCAGCTCGACGCCGCGCAGCATCTTCTCGCGGGCATCGACGGAAAAACGAACGTCTTTGGCTGACATGGACAATCTCTTCTGTTGTCGTGCGGCCCCGAGGCGCGCCGGGGCGGGCGCCTCGAAGGGCTTGAGCAGCGTCGGAGGGGGCGGACGCCCTTAGGCGACGACGCCCATGATGTCGGATTCCTTCATGATCAGGAGATCCTGGCCGTCGATCTTGACCTCGGTGCCGGACCACTTGCCGAACAGCACGCGATCGCCGGGCTTCACCTCCAGCGGATTGATCTTGCCGGCCTCGTCCCGGGCGCCGGGCCCGACGGCGACGACCTCGCCCTCCTGGGGCTTCTCCTTGACGGTATCGGGGATGATGATCCCGCCCTTGGTCTTCTCCTCGCCCTCGATGCGGCGTAGCACCACGCGGTCGTGCAGGGGGCGAAACTTCATGTGCGGCATCCTGGTCGTCCCGCCTGGGGCCTCGCGTCGACATGACCGAGCCCGTGCGGGAAAGGCGGCGGCAGACCGAATCGTCTGCGCCGGATCGACCCTGTCTTAGCACTCAATAGACAAGAGTGCTAACGCGTCTCACGGTCGATGCGCCGCGGAGGGTGATTTTCGAGCGGTTCGTCGCGTTCGGACAGATTGATATTCGAACGCGGTCGCGCGCTTCGATCCCGGTCCGGAGCTCGGAACCGGCATCCGTCCGGGTAGGGCTGCGCAACGGGCGGCCTCAAGATCCGTATTGATACACCAGAATAACCGCGCGAAAAATCGCGCTTTACCGGCGCGCTGCACCGAATTTTTGCGCAACACATTTGACGATTGTGATTATCCCGTCGATGCGCTACAGATCATAAATCGATCTTTGGCCAGATATTCGGCCGTCTCGCCACAACAGGGCGAGCGCTCTGCATCTCTCCCAGTTTCGACGACCACGGACGGGCGCACGCTCAGGCACGCGCTCGCCCCCTTCGATCGTCCAGAGTTCGCGGCTCGCGCAGCGCAACGGCGGCAGGCCCTGGATCTTTGTTACAGCCTGGTGATCACGCCAGACCGGTCTCCGGTCTCCGCACCATGCTCTGAAGCAGTTGGAAGAGTTATGAGCATCGGCACCGTTAAGTGGTTCAACGAGACCAAGGGCTTCGGTTTCATCCAGCCTGACGATGGCGGCAAGGACGTGTTCGTGCACATCTCGGCCGTCGAGCGCGCCGGCATGCGTAACCTGATCGAGGGTCAGAAGCTCTCCTACGAGCTGGAAACCGACCGTCGCAGCGGCAAGCAATCCGCCGGCAGCCTCCAGGCCGCCTGAACCTCGCGCCTCAACCGAGGACGCGTTTCGAAGCCGTTCCCAGTGTGGAGCGGCTTCTTCTGTTTCTGATACGGGCGCTGCGGCGCGCGAGGAGTCTCCGTGGGTCAATTCAAAGAAACGCAGCTGTCTGATCGTCTCGAGGCCGGTGCCAAGGCCAAGGAAGAGCGGCTGGCCCAGTTCCGCGCGCGCCCCGCGGCGGACGATCCGGCCGTCCTCGCCCGCCAGGCCGAGCGCCAGGCCGTCGCCGAGGCCCGCGAGGTGCGGGTGAGCGAGCGGGAAGCCGCCCGCGCCGCCGCGGAGGCGGTCCGCGCCGCGG
The DNA here is from genome assembly GCF_000272495.1 of Methylobacterium sp. GXF4. Classification (NCBI taxonomy): domain Bacteria; kingdom Pseudomonadati; phylum Pseudomonadota; class Alphaproteobacteria; order Hyphomicrobiales; family Methylobacteriaceae; genus Methylobacterium; species Methylobacterium sp. GXF4. The sequence continues at coordinate 2,008 of NZ_AKFK01000068.1, forward strand.
AAGCGCTCGCGGAGCAGGAGCGCGCGGCCGCCGAACTGATCCGCCAGGCCGCCGAGAAGGTCGAGCGCCAAGCCGCCCTGGCCGCCGAGCAGAAGGCGACCCGCGACGCCCGCTTCGCCGCCCGCAAGGCCAAGGTGAAGCGGTAAGCACAGTGCGGAGCGCCGCCGACGCAGCTCTCCATCACGCGCGCTCCGGCAGCCCCGCCGCAAAGAACCGGTTCGGCGGGCGCGGCAGGCCGAGATGGTCGCGCAGGGTCGTGCCGGTATAGTCGCGCCGGAACAGGCCGCGCCGCTGCAGTTCCGGCACCAGCGTGTCGACCACGTCGTCGAGCCCCTGGGGCACGAACGGGAACATGACGTTGAAGCCGTCGCAGCCGCGGCCCTCCAGCCATTCCTCCATCCGGTCCGCCACCTGCGCGGGCGTCCCCACGAAATGGAGCCCGGCATAGGCGCCGACCTTGCGGGCGAGGTCGCGCACGGTGGCGCCGGTCCGGCGGGCATAGTCCAGGATCTGCGCCTGGCTGGTCTTGCTGGCGTTGGTCTCGGGGATCTCGGGCAGGGGCGCGTCGAGATCGAAGCCGGAGGCGTCGACCCCGAGCCGCACCGACAGGTTGGCGAGCCCGCTGTCGGGATGGACCAGATCGTCGAGGCGCGCCCGCTTGGCCTGCGCCTCGGCCTCGGTCTCGCCCAGGATCACCAGGGCGCCGGGCAGGATCTTCAGATGGTCGGGATCGCGCCCCAGCGCGGGCATCCGGCCCTTCACGTCGGCATAGTAGGCCTGCGCGGCCTCCAGGGTGGGACTGGCGCCGAACACCATCTCGGCGGTCTCGGCCGCGATCTGCTTTCCGGCCTCGGAGGCGCCGGCCTGGACGATCACCGGCCAGCCCTGAACCGGCCGGGCGATATTGAGCGGTCCCTTCACCGTCAGGAATTCGCCCCGGTGGTCGAGGACGTGCATCTTGCTGGAATCGAAGAACAGGCCGCTCTCCGGATCCATCAGGAAGGCGTCGTCGGCCCAGGAATCCCACAGGCCGGTGACCACGTCGTAGAACTCGCGCGCCCGGGCGTAGCGCACCGCGTGGTCGAGATGCGCGTCGCGGCCGAAATTCAGCGCCTCGTCCGGGTTGCCCGAGGTGACGAGGTTCCAGCCGGCCCGGCCCTTCGAGATGTGCTCGAGGGAAGCGAACTTCCGGGCCACATGGTAGGGTTCGTTGTAGGTGGTCGAGGCCGTGGCGATCAGGCCGATCCGCGCCGTGAGCGCGGCGAGGGCCGGCAGCAGCGTCAGCGGGTCGAACGAGGTCACGGTGGCCGAGCGGCGTAGCGCCGCCATCGGCATGTTCATCACCGCCAGATGGTCGGCCATGAAGAAGGCGTCGAACTTCGCCGCCTCCAGCCGCCGGGCGAACTGCGCCAGGTGCTCGAAGTTGAAATTCGCGTCTGGGTAACCGCCGGGATAGCGCCACCAGGCCGTGTGGATCCCGACCGGGCGCATGAACGCGCCGAGATGCAGCTGGCGGTCTCGACTCATGGCGGCGCTCCGTGCGGACTCACGGGTGCTTGTGGATCGGGTCGACCCAGTGGACCGCCTCGGGCCGCTCCACCGGCTCGACATCCGGAATGTTGACCACCACGGCCTCGTTGTCCGAGCGCACCAGCACGCAGTGCAGGGGCTCGTCCGTGGAGGCGTTGATCTCCTGGTGGGGCACGTAGGGCGGCACGAAGATGAAGTCCCCCGGCCCGGCCTCGGCCACGTATTCGAGCCGCTCGCCCCAGCGCATCCGGGCGCGGCCGGAGACCACGTAGATCACGCTCTCCAGGGCGCCGTGATGGTGCACGCCGGTCTTGGCGTCGGGCTGGATCGCCACCGTGCCGGCCCAGATCTTCTGGGCGCCGACCCGGGCGGCGTTGACCGCCGCCTGCCGGAACATCCCCGGGGTCTGCGCGGTGTTGCTGTCGAGCTGGTCGCCCGGGATCACCCGCACGCCGTCATGCTTCCAGCGCGGCGCCCCCTCCCCTGCGGCATGGTCGTGATCGTGGCCGTGCGCGTCATCATGGGCATGCGTGTGGCCGTCGCCGGTGTCGTGCATCGTCAGGACCTCCATACGGGGGAGCGCCGCATCATTGCACCGCCGCCGAGGCTTCGGACAGGGCTTGGGAGAATCCCGTGTCGAAGATCGCCGCCGCCTGCGGGGCGCGGGCCTTCGGGATCAGGCCGGCGCGGACATAAAGGTCGATGGTGCGCTGCTCATCGGCGATCACGTCGGCGTCGATCGGCACGGTCCGGTAACCGGCGCGGCCGAACCAGCGCAGCGGCACCGCTTCCGGCAGGCCGATCAGCTTCGACCAGACCTTCGCGTAGGGTGCCGGGTCCTTGAGCGCCCACGCCCGGGCCCGGGCGAGGCGCGCGGCGAAATCGGCGAGCAGGGGCCGCTTGTCCGTCAGGGCGCTGTCGCGCGCCACCGTGAAGGTGAGCCCGGGGGTGATGCCGTTGCCGTCGCGGACCACCCGGGCCAGGCCGGCGAGTTCCGCCGTGGACGTGTAGGGCTCCCAGGTCGCCCAGGCCTCCACAGACCCGGAGGCGAGGGCGATCTTGGCATCCGCCGGGGGCAGGAAGCTGAACAGGACGCTGTCGAAGGGCAGCCCCGCCTCCGCCAGGGCGGCCAGCACCACCTGGTGGCCGATGGAGCCGCGGTTGGTGGCGACGCGCTTGCCCTTGAGATCCGCCACGCTCCGGATCGGCGAATCCGGCGCCACCAGGATCGCCAGCCCGTCCTGCCGGTTGCGGAACGCCATGAACGCCTTCACGGGTGCCCCGGCGGCGGCCGCGAAGGTGAAGGGCGCGTCGCCGACCCCGCCGGCATCGATCGCCCCGGCGTTCAGCGCTTCGAGAAGCGGCGCGGCCGCCGGGAACTCGCTCCATTCCAGCCGGTAGGGCAGGCCGTCGAGGACGCCCGCCGCCTCCATCAGGGCGCGGGCATTGCCGCGCTGGTCACCCATCCGCAGCACGTCCTCCGCCCGGGCCGGCCCGACCGCCAGGAGGGCGAGAACCCAAAACAACGCGGCGCGCATCAGGCGGCCTCGGAAGCGCAGCCGCGGGCCGCGAGCGCCGCCTTGAAGGCCGGCAGCAGGTCGCGGCCGTACTGGATCGCATCCTCCAGCGGATCGAAGCCGCGGATCAGGAAGGTGCGCACCCCGAGGTCGTGATAGTCGAGCAGCGCCTCGGCCACCTGCTCGGGCGTCCCGACCAGGGCGGTGGAATTGCCCGCCGCCCCGGTCTCGGCCGCGATGGCGGTGAACAGCCGCTTGTCGAGGCGCGAGCCCGCGGCCGCCGCCGCCAGCAGCCGGCGCGACCCCTCGTTCTGCGGCGCGGCGGCCGCACCGAGGCCCCGTGCCGCCCGGGCGGCGCGGGTCCGGGCCAGGATATCCTCCGCGCGAGCCCAGGCCCGCGCCTCGGTCTCGGCCAAGATCGGCCGGACCGACAGGCTGAAGCGCGGTTGGCGCCCGTGCGGCGCGGCGGCGTCCCGGACCCGCCCGATCAGCTCCCGGACCTGGGCCTGGGTCTCGCCCCACAAAGCGTAGGTGTCGGCGTGCCGGCCGGCCACCGCCAGGGCCGCCGGCGAGGCGCCCCCGAAATAGACCGGGATGGCATCGACCGGCTTCACCTCGGAGAAGCCCCGCGCCACCCGGTAGAACGCGCCCGCGTAATCGAACGGCGCCGCGGCGGCCCAGCTCTGGCGGACGATGTCCAGGAATTCTTGCGTGCGGGCGTAGCGCTCGTCCTTGGTGAGGTGGTCGCCGTCCTGGGCGAGCTCACGGTCGTCGCCGCCGCTGATCACGTGGATCGCGACCCGGCCGCCGGTGAGCTGGTCGAGGGTCGCGAATTGCCTGGCCGCCACGGTGGGCGCCGTGAAGCCGGTGCGGTGGGCGATCATCAGCCCGAGCCGCTCGGTGACGGTCGCGACCTGGGCAGCGAGCAGCAGGGCGTCCGGCGAGGTCGAATGGAACGCCACCAGCACCCGGTCGAACCCGCCCCATTCATGCGCTTGGGCCAGGAGCTTCAGGTAGTCCCGGTCGATCGCCGGACCTTGCGCCGGGTGGATCTCGGAGCTGTGGCGGGGGGCGACGAAGCCGATGAACTCGACGGCCTCCGGGGGCAGCAGGCTCATGAAAATCTCCGTGTCGGGGCCGGCGCGGCGATGGCCACGGCAGACCGTCGGGGCTGCCGCAAGGTTGGTGAAGGAGGCCGCGATGGTCCGCCCCGAGACGCGGAGCGTCAACGAAAGCGTCTTTCGAAAATTTAGAGGACGAAAGAATAAGTCCCGTCGCAACCCGCGGAATACGAGAAGACCGTGCTCGTCAGCTGGTGGATCGCGAATGATTTCGCGTTTCCCGCATGCACAGGCCCCCGGGCATCTCCCGACGGAAAGCAGAGCCGGGCCATCCACGAAAGACGCGGGCCCGACGACCACCCTGGCGAGGGCCGGCCGACGCACAGGCTCACCACCGTCTGCGGGGCATTGCACGCGCGGGAAACGCCACCGTCCAGAACGGGAAAACCGGCCGGACCTTTCGGGGTCCCGCCGGTTTTTGTTTCAGGCCGTCCCGTCGCGGTCCGGCTCAGTGCCGCGGCAGGCTGTGCAGCGCCTTGAGGAACACGTCCACGTCGGATTTGGTGTTGTAGAAGGCCAGCGAGGCCCGCACCGACTGGTCGATTCCGAACCGGCGCAGGGCCGGCAAGGCGCAGTGATGGCCCGAGCGCACCGCGATGCCGTGCGCGTCGAGATGGTGGGCCACCGCCTCGTTCTCCTGCCCCTCGATCACGAAGGACATCACGCTCGCCTTCTCGCGGGCCGTGCCGATCAGGCGCAGGCCCTTCACTTCGGCGAGGCCGGCCTGCGCGTAGTCCAGCAGGTCATGCTCGTAGGCGGCGATCGCCGGCAGGCCGATGCGCTCCAGATAGTCGAGCGCCGCGCCGAGGCCGACCGCGCCCGCGATGTCCGGCGTGCCCGCCTCGAACTTCTCCGGGGCGCCCTTGTAGACGGTCCGGGTGAAGGTGACGTCCTCGATCATGTGGCCGCCGCCCTGCCAGGGCGGCATCGCCGCGAGCAGGTGCGTCTTGCCGTAGAGCGCCCCCACCCCGGTCGGCCCGAACACCTTGTGGCCGGAGAAGACCAGGAAGTCGGCGTCGAGGGCCTGCACGTCCAGCGGCATGTGCGGCGAGGATTGCGCCGCATCGACCAGCACCGGCACCCCGTAGGCATGGGCCAACGCGATGATCTCCCGCACCGGGTTCACGGTGCCCAGCGCGTTCGCCACATGGGTCACCGAGACGATCTTCGTCCGGCCCGAGAGCAGGGCCGCGTATTGCTCGAAGATGATCTCGCCCCGGTCGTTGACCGGGATCACCCGCAGCGTCGCCCCGGTGGCCTGGGACAGGAGCTGCCACGGCACGATGTTGGCGTGGTGCTCGATGGTCGAGACGATGATCTCGTCGCCCGGGCCGATATTGGCCCGGCCGAAGGAATGGGCGACGAGGTTGATCGCCTCCGTGGTGCCGCGCAGGAAGACAATGTCATCCTTCGAGGGGGCGTTGAGGAAGCGGCGCACCGCCTCGCGGCCGCCCTCGAACAGGTCCGTGGAGCGCGCCGCCAGGGTGTGGGCGGCCCGGTGGATGTTCGAGTTGTGCCGCCCGTAGAATTCCGAGGTCGCGTCGATCACGGCCTGCGGCTTGTGGGTGGTGGCGGCGTTGTCGAGCCAGACCAGCGGATGACCGTTGACGCTCTGGTGCAGGGCCGGGAAGTCCCGGCGGACATGCTCCACGTCGAACGGCGCCGCCACCGGGCTCGACCCCTGGGCGGTGAGTCGCGGGGCGGGACCCGGATAGCGGGCGGGCTCGACTCGTGGGCTGGCCGGCGCCTTGCGGGCCGGGCCCGGGCCGGCATTCAGGAAGTAGTAGTCGGAGACCGGCGCCTCGGGCGCCCGGGACAGATGCCCGGTCCGCGCGAAGCTCTCCTGGGCGACATCGACGCCCTGCCGGGACGGGTCGGCCGGCACCAGCTGCGGCGCGATCGCCTGCGCGAAGGCGTTGGCGCGGGGATGATCCCCGGCCACCTGACGGTGCAGGTCGGGACCGCCCGGGAAGGCCGCCGGCGCGCTCGGGAAGCCGAAATCCGGCAGGACCGGGCGCGGGCTCGCCGGGTGGACCGGCGGGATCGCGGCGGTGTCGAAGAAGGCCGGGCTCGCGGGGGCGGGGTTCGGTACGGTCGGGCCGCTGAGGCCCGGCACACCGAGGGCGGGCCCGCCGAACGACTTGGCCGCGAGTGCGGATCCGTCCGGCTGCAGGCCGGAGGGCTGCCCCCCGGCCGGAACCGATGGGATTCCCGTGGCCGCGCTCGGGAACGGGGCGCCGCCCGGTCCCTGCGGCAGGCCTTCGAGGGCCTGCGGGACCTGGGGTCCCGCGGGCAGCGTCGGGGCGAAGGGCTGGCTCGCGGCCTGCCCCTGCTGGTAGATCTCCCGGGCGAGGCGCCCGATCAGATCGCTATGGGCGAGCTCGGCCGGGCTCGCCTCCGGTCGACCGAAGGCCAGTCCCTCAGGCATAGTCATGGTAGTTGCCGAGGAGGACGTTATCGAGGCGGGCGATCGCGTCCTCGACCAGCACGGCGGCCGAGAAGTAGCGGGTCACCAGATGCGAGGCGATCGAGTGGTCGTTGGTGCCCATGTAGCGCACCGACAGGCCCGGCTCGATCTCGCCGGTCACGCCGGACTTCTGCAGGCCGACCACGCCCTGCTCGCCCTCGCCGACCCGCAGCAGGAGGATCGCGGTGGTCTCGGCGCCGGTCACCGGATCGATGTCGATCGGCAGCTTGTCGCTCGGGATCAGCGGGACGCCGCGCCAGGTGATGAACGGCGCGCCGAACAGGTGGACGACGACCGGCGGCACGCCGCGGCGGGTGGCCTCACGGCCGAAGGCCGCGATGGCGCGCGGATGCGCCACGAAGAAGGCGGGCTTCTTCCAGACCAGGGTCAAGAGCTCGTCGAGATCGTCCGGCGTGGGCGGGCCGCCGCGGGTGGGGATGCGCTGGCGCGGGCCGACCTCGTTGAGCAGGCCGAATTGCGAGTTGTTGAGCAGCTCCCACTCCTCGCGCTCCTTCACGGCGTCGACGGTGAGGCGGATCTGCTCGCGGAGCTGGTCGATCTCGTTCGAGTAGAGGTCGGTGACGCGGGTATGGGTGTTGAGGATCGTCTGGATCGTCGAGAGGTGGTACTCGCGCGGATGCGCCTCGTAATCGACGAAGGTGGTCGGCAGGCGCGGCTCGCCGGTATGGACCGCCAGCAGTTCGATGCCCTGCTCGCCGTGCGAGCTGGTATGGCCCTTCAGCCGCTCCTGCTCCTCCCGGTACTGGGCGATCTTGGCGCGGATCTCGTCGTTCTCGAGGGCGTCCGGATCGAGGGTCAGGAGGGTGACCGCCGAGAGCGCCTTGACGGCCGGTGTGGGCCCGCCGGCACCGAGCAGGTCGCCGTCGCCGAAATAATCGCCCCGGGTCGCCAGCCCCTGGCGCAGGCGGCCCTTGTAGGGGCCCGAGAAGGTCAGCTCGACCGTGCCGTCGGCCACCACGGTCAGGGTGCGGGTCCCGGCGCCCTCCTCGTGGATGATCTTGCCGGCCTTGTGCTTGCTCTCGGTGAAGCGGTCGGCGAGCTTTGCCAGCTCGGCATCGCCCAGGCGGCTGAACAGCGGCACCGCCCGCAGCGAGGCGGGGCGGATCGCCCGGTCCCTGTTCTCGGTGACGAGGTCGACGCGGCCGGGCCGGGCCAGCACGACGGCGCGCCGGTTGACGCGGTAGACGCCGCCCGCGACGTCCACGAACGGCAGGAGCCGGAGGAGCCAGCGCGGCGTGTTGGCCGCGTTCTGGACCGAGGTGACGGTGGCTGTCGCAAGATTGCGTGCCGCCGTGGCGCTCACGCTCAGACCGGGTCCACTCATCGTTCGTCCTCTTTCATCGCAATGGCAGGCGCGCCGCAGCATCGGCCCGCGTCTCCGCGAGCCGTCCCGCAGTCGATGCGGGCCGGGCGCAAGGTAAAAGGGGTGATGTCAGGGCCGAATGGCCACTGCGCTCAGAATAAGATCCGTTGTGTCGTGCAGCCGCGCAGCCGTTGACTGGCGGGACACTGTGCTCACCGTTGCGGCGAACCAGCACAGTCAAGGTAAGCCTTGATTCCGCACCGGGTCAACGAAATGATTTTTCCTATTTATCCTGCAGCCGTGGAATACCACCCTTTAAACCGCCGACTCCATAGGACATATGTGAAGCAACCCCGCATCGCGAGAGAATTGCCTTCTCGTCCGAACGTCGATCCCGCGGGATTTGCGTCTCTCGTCTCTGAGAAAAAATTTTCTTGCTCGGATCAGATCCCGTCGCCGAAGCCGAAAGACTGATCCATGCTGCGCGCCGGCTCCTCGCCCGCGGCGAGGCGCGACACCACCCGAGCCGGCACACCCGCCACAGTGGTGTGGGGCGGCACGTCGTGCAGCACCACGGCGGCGGCGACCTTGGCCCCCTCGCCGACGCGGATATTGCCGAGCACCTTGGCCCCGACGCTCAGCAGGACCCCGCGCTCCACCTTCGGGTGCCGGTCGCCGCTCTCCTTGCCGTTGCCGCCCAGCGTCACCGACTGGAGGATCGAGACGTCGTCGGCCACCACCGTGGTCTCGCCGATCACGACGCCGGTGGCGTGGTCGATGAACACGCCGGAGCCGATCCGGGCGGCCGGGTGGATATCGCAGCCGAACACCTCCGAGATGCGGCTCTGGACATGCAGGCTGAGCGTCGCCCGGCCCTGGTGCCAGAGCCAATGGGCGACCCGGTAGGCCTCCAGCGCCGCCAGGCCCTTGTAGAACAGGAACGGGTCGAGGTAGCGCCGGCAGGTCGGGTCGCGCTCCCGGATGGCGATCAGGTCGCGCGCGGCGTTGGCCCCGGCATGGGGGTCCGCCTCGAAGGCGGACAGGCAGAGGTCGCGCATCGACAGCCGGGCGAGGTCGCCGTCGCCCAGGCGGTGGGCGAGGCGGTACGCGAAGGCCTGGGCGAGGCTGCGCTGGTCCAGGATCGTCGCCTGGACGATCCCGGCATAGAGCGGTTCCTCGACCAGGACGGCCTCGGCCTCGGCACGGAGTTCCGCCCACAGGTCGCCCTCGAGGGTGCCGCGGCCGGCGGCGCGCAGCGGCGGGATCGCGGCCGAGGCCGTCACGCCCGGAGGATCCGGATCTTGAGGGCCATCAATGCACCAGCTGGAACAGGTCGGCGAGGTAGCGTTCCAGGGTCTCGTGGCCTTCGAACTTCACGTCGACCGTGGCCGAGTGGCCCTGCTGCTGATGGATGCCCACGATCCGGCCCCGGGCATGGCGCCAGATCCCCAGGATCTCCGCGAGGTCGAGCCGCTGGAACACCACCTGATCACCCTGCGCCATCGTCGCTGAACCTTTCGCGCTGCCGTCCTTGCGAGGGCCGATCCGGCCGGCCCGATTCGGATGTCCGAAGCGGGGCCGGCGCGGCGCCGGACGGTCCCGGGAATGCCCTTCCGCCCGCCCCGCATCGGGGGAGAAGGTTTCGTTCGCAGATTGCCCCGGGACCAGCATGATATTCGCTAAGCCACTGAACTTGCTTGATAACCTATCGTTCAACGGCATTTGGCAAGGCTTGTTCCGGGACAGCCCGGCCGCTAACCCCAGGTCCGGGGATCGCCGGGGCGGTCCCCGATTCGGAAGGCGAGACCGCCATGAGCCCCTATCTTCCCCCCCTCGCGGGCGGCCTGCTGATCGGCCTGTCCGCCGCGATGCTCCTGCTGCTGAACGGCCGGATCGCCGGGATCAGCGGCCTGGTCGCCGGCCTCGGTCGGCCGGGACGCGCGCGCCGGCTCGCCGACGCCGCCTTTCTGCTCGGCCTGATCCTCGGGCCGCCGGCCTTCGCGCTGCTGGCCGGACACTGGCCGGAGATGCGGATCGATGCAGGCCTGCCGGTCCTGGCGCTCGCGGGCCTGCTGGTCGGTTTCGGCACCCGGCTCGGATCCGGCTGCACCTCCGGGCACGGGGTGTGCGGGCTGGCCCGGCTGTCGCCGCGCTCGATCGCGGCGGTGCTGGTCTTCCTCGCCACCGGCATGCTGACCGTGGCCGCCATGCGGGGGCTGCCGTGAGCGCCGCCCTGCGCATCCTCGCGGCCCTGGCCGCGGGCCTCACCTTCGGGCTCGGCCTGGCGCTCTCGGGCATGCTCGACCCGGCCCGGGTGCGCGGCTTCCTCGACGTGGCGGGTGCCTGGGATCCCAGCCTGGTCTTCGTCCTCGGGGGGGCCGTGACGGTGTCGGGGCTCGGCTACCGCCTGAGCCGGCGCCTCTCCGGCCCGGTCCTGGATGCCCGGTTCGACCTGCCGGCCCGGCGCCGGATCGATGCCCCGCTGATCGTCGGCGCCGCCCTGTTCGGGATCGGCTGGGGCCTCTCGGGCTTCTGCCCCGGCCCCGCCGTGGCGGCCCTGTCCACGGGGGCGGTTCCGGTCCTCGTCTTCGTCGCCGCGATGCTCATCGGCATGGCGCTGCACGGCCTGCTGCCGACCGCATCGGCGGAAACTCCGCGCGGCGTCGCGCCCCCGGCCTGAACCGGGGCCGTCCGGACCGAGCGCGCCGCGATCGCGGCAGATCCCTCAGAGGCTCTCGATCCAGGTCTGCAGGATCGACAGGGGCTCCGGGCCACGATTCGGGCCGAAGCGCTGCACGGCGTCGCTCGGCACGAAGCCGAACCGGCGCTTGAAGGCGCGCCGGAAGGTGCGCTCGTCCGTGAAGCCGACCGCGTAGGCGATCCGCGCGACGCGCGCGGGCTGCGCCTCGTCTCGGATGAGCATCCGCATTGCGTGCATCAGGCGCCGGTCGCGGATGTAGGTGACGATGCCGTTGGGCGCGAACACCCGGTAGAGGGTCGAGCGCGACAGGCCGAGGCGCGCGGCGATCAGGGCCGGCGAGAGTTTCGGGTTGCCGAGCTCCGCCTCGATGAACCGGCGGACCCGGATCCGCACATCCTGGTGCTGGACGGGGCTCCCCGTCTCCCGGCCGCGCAGCCAGGTCGCGCAGAGCTGGATGATCGCGGATGCCGACGCCAGGGCCTCGCGCTGATCCAGGCGGTCGCCGCAGGCCACGACATTGGCGACGAAGCTGTGGACCAGGCGCCCGAACGGATCGCCGTCATGGTCCAGGGGGCGGCCGTGCAGGGCGTCCGGATGACAACCCTGCTTCTCCAGCAGGGCACGGGGGATCACCACGTTCGTGGCATCGACGGCGTCCGCGACGATGCGCACGGGCTGCGCCAGGTCGAACACGATGCACTGGACCTCGCTGACCGGCTCGGCGGCGCGGTCCGTCTCGACCACGCTGCGGCCGCGCCGGTAGAATTGCAGCAGGATGTGATCGAGCCCCTGCTGCCGGATCATCTCCGGAGACCGCTCGAGGATATGCGCCGGCGCGATCACGTCGCCGACCAGCAGCTCGCCGAGGTGATAGCTGCGCATCGCGATCGGGACGCTGAGGTCGGTCTCCGGCCCGAAGCTCACCGAAAAGACCGGCGCCAGATGTGCCTGCCAGGCCCGGCCGAGGGCGTCCGGATCCGCGGGCGGCTCGAAGCGCAGGCACGCGATGCGGGCGGCGGGAGCCTCGGGCGCCGCATCACCCGGGCGGGATGCCCCAGCGCCGGCATCGGGCGCGATCGATGCGGCCGGGGCCTGCCGGTGCTCGGCCGGGGCGGCGATGGCGGCGGCGCGGTGATGTCTCATAGTATCAGGCCTGCAATGATCCCGATTCGCGTCGATCTGCACCGGTCTTTCGACTGGTGTGATCGCGACGAATCGAATGAACACGCCGATTGGCTTCGCATCGCATCGCCACATCTCGGCGGGACCTTTCGGATGGTCTCTCGCCCCGGTCGGTCCGGATCAAGAGCGCGCATCACAGGGCCCCGCGGCATGCAGTATGTCTCAAAAGGGGTGAAGGAAGTGCCAAATCGCGCGCGCGCCGCATCCTGTGGCCGGGACGTCATAGCCTGTAAAACGTCCGTCCGCTTAAGGCCGGAGCCTTGCCTTTGCCGGGACCGATCGGACGTTCTTCATGTCAGACCAACATGACCCCATGCGCCATACGGGTGAACGCCGCGGCTCCGTCACGCGAGCGGGCCGCGTCGGAAGCCGGGGTAGCCGGGCGCAACGCGGCCTCCTGCTCGGTTGCTCGCTGGCCGCTCTCACGGCGGCGCTGGGGCCGGCGGCGGCTCAAAGCGTGGCGAGACGCCCGCCCTCGTTCCTGGGCCTGACGGCGTCGGATTTCGACACGCCCGAGTACCGGGCCGATTGGGGCCTGGCCCAGATCAACGCCGCGACCGCCTATGCGCGCGGCTTCACCGGCGCTGGGGTGTTGGTGGCGGTCTACGATACCGGCATCGATCGGACGCATCCGGAATTTGCCGGGCGGATCTCGCCTGCGTCGCGTAACTTCTACTCGGCCCCTGGCGTCAATTTCGATCCCGCTTTCGTCCAAGACACGCAAGGGCACGGCACGCACGTGTCGGGCACGATCAGCGCGGCCCGGGACGGCTTCGGGAGCATGGGCGTCGCCTACGACAGCACGATCCTGACCCTCTACATGCTGCCGCCGGCCAGCGCCTCGGAGACCATACCGGGCCTCAGCGCCGATGGCCCCGGAGCGATCGACCACGCGACCCTCCAGGGCGCGAGGATCTTCAACGGCAGCTATGGCCCCGCACTGCCCCAATTGAAGATCCAAGACAGCCAAGGGAATTGGATTGACAACCCGAACTACGTGGAACTTCCGATTCAAGAGTATGTATCCAAGCACACGAAAGGCGAGTACGACGCAATCAAGCGCGCTGCCGACAGCGGGATGCTGCTTGTGTTCGCAGCCGGCAACGATCGCCGTGATCAACCTGTCATCTCCGTGAACCCGAGCGGAGCCGCGCTCTACCCCTATATCCGCCCCGGCAACGCCGACAGCGGCATCTACCAGTTCTTCGATGATGCCGGCCACCCAATCGACCAGAGCCGGATCGACTTCTCCGGTGTGGCCGGCTCGATCGTTTCCGTCGTCGCCACTGACCGCAACAACAAGATCGCTTGGTTCAGCAATTGGTGTGGCGTCGCCGCTGCCTGGTGCATCGCGGCACCGGGCTTCGATATCTATTCGACTTGGCCCCAAGGTTTAGGCAAGAGCTATAACACGATCAGCGGCACCTCGATGGCGGCGCCGCACGTCGCGGGCGCGGCCGCGGTGCTGGCGCAGGCCTTCCCGTTCCTGACCGCGCCGCAGATCGCCCAGACGATGTTCACCACCGCCACCCCGATCGGGCCGGCGGAGATCTACGGCTGGGGCCTGCTCAACCTCGGCAAGGCGATCGATGGACCGGGCCAGTTCACCTCCACCTGGACGGTCAACACCACGTACAAGGGCCAAGCCTATTACGGTCGCTTCGCCAACGACATCTCCGGACCCGGCGGCCTGATCAAGACCGGCGCCGGCATCCTCGATCTCACCGGCAACAATACTTACGCCGGCGGCACAACCATCAACGGCGGCGTGCTCGGAATCCTGGCCGACCGCAACCTGGGCGCCGCGAGCGGCGGGCTGGCCTTCGGCGGCGGCACCCTCGAAGTCCTGGCCGACGGCTTCGCCACCGCCCGGCCGGTGACCCTCAACAGCACCGGCACGCTCCAGATCGATACGGGCACCTCCAGCTTCGCGGGCGTGTTCGCGGACGGGGCCGGGGCGGGCTCGCTCATCAAGACCGGGCCGGGAACGGCCAGCCTGTCGGCGGCCAACACCTACACGGGCAGCACCCTCGTGACGGGCGGCACGCTGGCGCTGACGGCGACCGGCAGCCTGATCTCGCCGATCACCGTCGGCACGGCCGGCAGCTTCGTGAACGCCGGCACCGCGACCGGCAGCCTAGTCAATGTCGGCTTCACGGCCAACAGCGGCACCCTCGCGGGCGGCGTGATCAATGCCGGCCTGCTCGCCAGCAGCGGAGCGATCTCCGGCGGGCTGGCCAATGCCGGCTACACCGTCAACAGCGGCACCGTCGCCGGTGGCGTCATCAATGTCGGCACCCTGGCCTCCAGCGGCAGCCTCTCCGGCGGACTGACCAATGCCGGCTACACGGCCAACACCGGCACGATCGGTGGCGGGGTGAGCAACACCGGCACCCTGGTCACCAGTGGAAGCCTCTCCGGCGGCCTGGCCAATGCCGGATACACCGCCAATACCGGCGCCATCGGTGGCGGCGTGACCAACACCGGGACCTTGACCACCCGCGGCACGCTCTCCGGCGGCGTGACCAACACCGGCACCCTGGTCGCCGGCGCCGGCCGGGTCGACGGCGCGATCCGGAACGCCGGCACCGTCGCGGTCACCGGAACGGTCGCCAGCGACGGCACCTTCGCCAACGCCGCCGGCGCCACCCTGAATGTGGCGGCGAGCGGCGCCTACGGCCTGGCCGGCGCGCTCAGCAATGCCGGCACGGTCGCGGTCGCCTCCGGGGCCAGCCTCTCGGCCGCGGAGATCGGCAATGCCGGCCTGCTGGTCAGCGACGGCACCCTGAACGGGCCCGTCTCCAACGCCGGCACCGCCCGCCTGTCCGGCCGGCTCAACGGCGCCCTGACCAACACCGGCGCCCTGCAGTTCACCGGCCCGGTCTCCGGGATCACCGCCCTCACCACCACCGGCCCGCTCGACCTCGGCGGCGGCGCCTTCACCGTCGCGAACCTGTCCGGATCGGCCACGGCCGTGCTCGGCAACGGGCAACTCACCGTCGGCGGCCCCGGCGCGTCCACCTATGCCGGCGCCATCGTGGATGGGGGCGGCCCCACGACGCTGACCAAGGTCGGCACCGGCACGCTCAACCTCAACGGTACCGGCCGCTTCTCCGGCCCGACCACGATCCAGCAGGGCACGCTGGCGCTCAACGGGCTCTGGACCTCCCCCGTGACGGTGGCGGCCGCCGGCACCCTGCGCGGCACCGGCACGATCGCGGCCCCGGTGGCGGTGGCCGGCGCCCTGCGGCCGGGCAACTCGCCCGGCACCCTGACGGTGGCCGGCCCGGTGAGCTTCGCCCCCGGCAGCCTGTTCGGGCTCGACATCGACGGGATCGGCACCGGCGCCGGGGCGGGCAACTACGCCCGCCTGCTGGCGGTGGGCCCGAGCGGCGCGGTCGCGGCCAACGGCACCCTGGTGCCGGTGCTGCGCGGGATCACCGGCAACGCGACCAACGGCTTCACCCCGGGGCTCGGCCAGCGCTTTTCCGTCTTGGTGGCGCAGGCGGGGCTGAGCGGCTCGTTCAGCGGGCTCACCCAGCCGCCAGCCGGCTTGGCCGCGGCCACCCGCTTCGACGCGCTCTACGGGGCCGCCGGCCTCGACCTTGTGGTGACCCCCGCTGCCTACGGAAACCTCGCGCCCCTGGGCCTGGCCCAGAGCGGCAATGCCCAGGCGGTGGGCGCCGCCCTCGACGTTGCCCGGCCGGCGGCCGGCACCCGGCCCGACGCGGCCCGGGCACGGCTGTTCGACCCGCTCTACGCCGCCGCCCCCGGCACCCTGGCGGGCGGGCTCGCGAGCCTGTCGGGCCAGAGCTACGGCGACGCGGTGATGGCCGATCTCGCGGCGCGCCGGCTGGTCGCCGCCACGATCGACCGGCGCCTGACCTCGGGCGGCGGCAGCGCCAGCTTCAGCGCCGGCGGCGCTGGGCTCGGGCCGAACGGCACCGCGATCGACCTGCGCGGCGCCGCCGGGGGCCCCGACCAGCCGCTGGCCACCGGCGAGGGCCGGATCTGGGCCGACGCGCTGTACGGCTTCGGCAGCCGCGGCGGCGACCGCGCCGCCGGCGGGGCGAACCTCGATGCCGGCGGGCTGCTGGTCGGCGTCGACCGGCAGATCGGGCGCGACACGCTGGTGGGCGGCGCGTTCAGCTACCTGCGCGAGACCGGCGCGTCCCGCGGCGCCGGGGCCGGGTTCGGGCCCGGGTCGTTCACCACGGACAGCTACGGCGGGACGCTCTACGGCAGCACGCGGCTGGGCGCGGTGGTGCTGCGCGGCACGGCCGGGGGCGCCTATGCCGACGGGCGGGTGAACCGGACAATGGTGCTGGGCTCGGCCCCGACGCGGACTGGCGGCGCGCCGTCCGGCGGCGATCTCGGCCTGTCGGGCTTTGCCGGCTACGCGATCGCGACCGGCCTGCCGGTGGAACTCGTGCCGGAGCTGGGTTTCAGCTACGACCGGCTGAGCCGGGGCCGGGTGAGCGAGCGCGGCGGCCTGGTCCCACAGGCCTTCACCACGGCGGCGCTGGACGGGGCGCGGATCCTGGCGGGCGGTCGGCTCGCCAGCGTCGCGGTGGATGAAGCCGGAGGCCTGCGCCTCGACGCCCGGGCGTACTGGGCGCACGAGTTGGCCGACACGGCGGCGGTGGTGCGTTCGAGCCTGTTCGGCGTGCCGTTCTCGACCCGCACCAGCGCACTGGCGCGGGACGGGGCGGTGCTGGGCGTGAGCGTTTCGGGCCCGGTGGCCGCCGGGGTCTCGCTGTCGGCGAGCTACACCGGCGAGGTCCGCCCCGGCGCCACCGCCCAAGTCTTCTCGGCCGGTCTGCAGGCCGCTTGGTGAGCCGAGCGCTCGGCCGCGGTCGCCCCTGGGTGGCCGCGGCCCGCACGCGTGGTGCGAGGTTCGGCGTCTGCAGAGGAGCGGGGGTCGGACCCCGGCCTGTCGGCGGGGACGTGTACCGTCGGCTCTTGGTCACTGAGATGCAGAGCGCGCAGCTCGGCCCTTATCGCCGGGCTGGCGCGGAGCGCTCGGTCCCTTCGGGCTTTGGGGGACCATAGGATCGTCTGCGCGGTCTTGATGGGTGGGAAACGGTTCGGGGACCGAGCCATGGCGGGTGGATCGTCGTTGTCGCGCGCTCTGACTGCCACCGCGATGTTGGGCTTCGACGCGGGTGCCTCTCAATGCACAGCCCAGCCCGGGTAACGCCGTTCCGCGCCAAGGGACTTGAGCAGCCACGCGGTGGCGGCGCCGATCGGGGATCGGGGGCGCATGGGACCAGAGCGTGTATCAACGGAACTAAGTACAACTCACAATTGCATTGCTGGTCGCGGTCGGCGATCATTGGCTCGGACCTACGAGCGAGAGCCGCCGTGCGAGCCATCGAGACCATTCCTACGGGACATCTTGGCGTCCCGGTGCTGCGCGAGGCGATCACCGCCGCAGCGGCCATCGGCTTCCTGGCCGGCGGCGGCGTCCGGATGGTGACAGGTCTCGGCGGCACGCAGAATGCCCTGGTGGGCGCGCTTTATCTCCCGCTGGGCGCGATCGCTGCGGCCGTGTTGGCCGGGTTCGTCTTGAACCTGATCGCCCTGCCCGCCTTGAGCTGGACCCTGCCCGGCCGCAGGCTGCCGGCGAGGGCCTATCGGGTCGCCGGCGCCCTCTCGGGTCTCGGAGCCTTCTTGGGAGCCTTCGTCCAGTTCGCGCCGGCCACCGCGTAGATCCCGGCACCGGCCAGCCGACTTCGGTTGGCGCGGACGTCCGGCGGTAGGTTGGAATGGGATTGCGATGTTTCCCGTGAAACATCGCGTTGGGCCTTGTCCCATGAGGCTTCGGTCCCGCGCGTGAAGCCGACGCCGCGCTCAGCACGATCGTCCGCCTCGTCAAGCAACGGCATGGTCTGTCGCGCCACGCCCCTCACCCGAACCACGCGGGCGTCGGCTGCCCGTCGTGAACAGACCTGCACCGCCTCCTCCGGGCTTGCGCGGACATCGTCCGGCTGATCGAACGCCCCCGAAACAATCGGGGATGCATCTCGACCATGCCACCGACCTCAAGCCCGCTGCGCCTCGCAATCGTGGGTGGCGGCTTCACCGGCGCCGTGCTGGCGATCCATGCGGTACGCGCCTCGACGGGGCCCCTCGACATCGTCGTTCTCGAGCCGCGGCCCGAGCTCGGGCGCGGCGTGGCCTACAGCACCCGCGATCCCAATCACCGCATCAACGTGCCCAGCGACCGGCTGGATATCGTCACCGGCGAGACTGGGGCCGCCACCGCCTGGCTGCACGCGCAGGGCATCCTGCCCGATGCGGCGTGCGAGGACGGCACCGGAGCCTACGTGCCGCGGGCGGATTACGGGGCCTATATCGGCGCCGTCCTGACCGAAACCCTGGCGGCAGCCTCGGACCGCGTGCGCCTGTCCCATCTGCGCACGACGGCCGCGGAGGTCCGGGGAGAGGCCGGAGCCTGGCAGATCCTGACGCAATCCGGCGAGCGGCTCGCGGCCGACCGCGTCGCCCTATGCTTCGGTCACGCGGTGCCCGCCCTGCCCTGCCGTCTCGGACCGGGCGTTGCGGAATCCGGCCGCCTCGTCGCCGATCCCTGGGCGGCCGATGCGCTTGCCGGGATCGGGCCGGAGGCCTCGGTGCTGGTGGTCGGCACCGGGCTTACCATGGCGGACGTGGTGACGAGCCTCGGCGCTGGCGGTCATCGGGGGCCGATCACCGCGGTCTCACGGCGGGGCCTGCTGCCGAAGGCTCACGGACTCTTCAGGATGGATCTGGACGTGGTCGGAACGCATCCGCCCGCCACCGCTCTGGACCTGCTCCGGCTCGTCCGGCGGCAGATCGCGTCGGTCGATCCCGCCCTGGGCTGGCACCCGGTGGTGGATTCCCTGCGCGCGGCCCTGCCCGGTCTGTGGTCGAGCCTGCCGGCTGCCGAGAAGCGGCGCGTCGTGCGCCGCCTGCTGCCGTTCTGGGAGGTCCACCGCTTCCGCATCGCGCCGCAGATCGCGGCGGCGTTGACGGAGGCGCGGGCGGCGGGGCGCCTTCTCGTGGAACGGGCAGCCGTCACCGGCCTGGAACTCGGCGCGGATGGGCGGATCGCGGCGCAGGTGCGGCCCGGCGGCGGCGAGACCACGCGCCGGTCGTTCGATGCGGTGGTGCTGTGTACCGGGCCGGAGCGCGATGTCTCGCGCAACCCGCTGGTCGCCGCCCTGCTGGCGGACGGCACCGCCAGCCTCGATGCGGTCGGTCTCGGCCTCGCCGTCGATCGCCGCAGCCATGTGCTCGACCGGGACGGCCGGCCCCGGCCCGGTCTCTACGCCTACGGGCCGATGACGCGGGGCAGCTTCGGCGAGATGACGGGGGCCCCGGATATCGCCCAGCACATCGAGCGGACGGTGGGGGATCTGCTTGCCGAGCTGATTTGAGGAACGGCCGGCAGCCGGCGTCCCGATTTCGGTCAGGCGTCGGTGCCGGCCTGTCGGAGGGCGGCGGCGGCCTTCACGATCGACAGGACGCCGGTGCGCGTCGTCTGGTCCGTGATCGAGCGGAACGCCGCCACGAGGTCCATGATCTCGGGATCGTCGAACAGGCCCTGGATGGGCTCGGCGCCCGTATCCTCCGGGGATTTGTCCGCGAAGAATGCCTCGACCGGGACCTTGAGCTGGTCCGCGATCATCTGCAGGCGGCTGGCGCCGACGCGGTTGCGGCCCTTCTCGTATTTCTGCACCTGCTGAAAGCTGACGCCGATGGCGTGACCTAGCGTGGTCTGGCTCAGACCCTGTGCGGCCCGGAGTGCCGCGATACGGCTCCCGATCGCGCGATCGGCTTCGGTCGCGAGCTTCGGCTTGGTCACGGTCGTCATATCGGAACAGTCTTTCACGGCGTGCGGCCGAGGTCGGCCGCGATCCACGGGCTGCTTAACTGCATCGCGCACGATTGAGTTTCGCACCACCATGCAACCCTCGCTTGTGCCAGCCGCATATCTTGGCTGTATCGACCCAGGACAGTCACCGCGTCAACGCGTCGTCGCAGAGACGAACGCGCGATCGTGAACCACAGGACCGCACAACCAAGCCGGTTCAGTGCCGATTCCGTATTCAGCTAATCCGGCGTGGTTAACAGAACCTTCCCATACCCACAGCGCAAAATGTGCCCCCCAGGCGGCCCGATCCCGACCGTCGAAGCCCCCTCCCCTTCGCGGGAAGCCGCGGAGGCGGGTACAACTTGGAATGAGTCCAAGTTATATTAGAATTGCTCCATAACATAGCGGTTGCCTATACCAATACTCTGATGCCAACACGATCACGGCAGCGTGAGGCTGCCGTTTTCGTAGAGAGCACGGGCGGCTCCGTGCTTGTCTTAGAGGCGTCAAGATGAACCGGTCCCGGGCTGAAGCGACCTGGAACGCAATCGAACGGTCGCTGGCCGGATCCCTGTATCTCGCGTTGCTCTCAACGACCTGTGCGGTCATCGCGCCGGGCGCGGCCGCGGCACAGGCTGCGGCGACCACCGATATCGAGCTGTCGGAATTGAGCGTGACGGGTGAGGGCCGCAGCCGGTCTCTCAACGGCGACCTGTACGGCGCCGGCGGCGCGGTCGGCCCGGTCCCCGGCTACGTCGCCAGCCGCAGCACGGTCGGCACGAAGACCGACACCCCGATCCTGGAGACGGCGCAATCCGTCTCGGTCGTCGGCCGCCAGCAGATCCAGGACCAGAACGCGCTGACGGTCACCCAGGCGCTGCGCTACACGCCGGGCGTCTTCGCCGAGTCGCGCGGCGGTGCCGGCTCGACTCGCCTGGAACTGTTCAACATCCGCGGCTTCACGGCCCCGGTCTTCCTGGATCAGATGGCGGTCATCGGCGGGCGCGACGCCAACACGTCGATCGACGTCTACCGTCTCGAGCGGATCGACATCATCAAGGGGCCGGCCTCGGTGTTGTACGGGCAGTCCGGCCCGGGCGGCATCGTCAACCTGGTCTCGAAGGTGCCGCAATTCGTCCGCCACGGCGAGGTCTTCATCCAGGGCGGCGGTTTCAACGAGGTCCGGAGCGGCTTCGACATCGGCGGCCCGATCGCGTCGGACATCCCGGGCCTGGCCGACCAGTTCGCCTACCGGGTGATCGGGCTCGGCTGGAACGGCGACGGGCCGGCGGTGACCACCAAGGTCGAGCGGGCCTTCATCACTCCGAGCATCACCTGGCGCCCGTCCACCGACACGTCGCTCACCCTGATCGGCAATTACCAGCGCGATCCGTTCTCGGGCTTCTACGGCGGCTTCCCGGCGGTGGGCACCGTGTTCTCACGCAATTTCGGCAGCGGGCTGTTCGGGCGGCTGCCGGTGAATTTCTACGACGGCGATCGCAACATCGAGCGCTCCGACCGGACCCAGGCCTCGATCGAGTACCTGTTCGATCAGCGTATCGGCGAGAACCTGCGGTTCCACTCGGCCGGACGCTACCTGCGTACCCAGGGCGATTACCGCAGCGTCTACGGCGCCTTCAACGACCGGAACGGCCCGACCGCCAGCGGCCCGCTCCTGGCACGGTCGGTCATCGGCACCAACGTGGCGGCCGAAGCCTACACGATGGACAACAACTTCATCGCCGAGTTCGATACCGGGTTCATCGCGCACACGGCCCTGCTGGGCGTCGATCACCGGACCTTCAGCACCCGCACCAGCGGCACCCCGTTCCCGAGCGCCCCGGACCTCAACATCCTGGCGCCGAACTATGCCATGAACATCGCCTTCCCGGCATTCAACACCACCTCGCGGGTCGATGCCCAGCAGACCGGCGTGTACTTTCAGGACCAGGCGAAGTTCGATCGCGTCGTGCTGACGCTCGGCGGCCGCTACGACGTCGCCCGCCAGACCGGCCCGACCCGCAGCTTCTCCGGGAACACCAGCACCCTGACGCTCCAGGATGCGCCCTCCGACGCCCTGACCTATCGTGCGAGCCTGCTGTACCAGTTCGACAGCGGCGTGGCGCCGTACGTGTCCTACAGCCAAGCCTTCGAGCCGATCGTGAGCGGGCGCGTGTTCGACAGCGCCTTCGGGTCGGTGGGTCGCGTGCCCGACCCGATCCGCAGCGACCAGTACGAGGCCGGCATCAAGTACCAGCCGCCGGGCACCGATATCCTGCTGACCGCCGCGGTCTTCGATATCCGCCAATCGAACCGAACCTCCGCGGATCCCCTGCGCCAGGGCTTCGTGGTCCAGACCGGCGAAGTCGGCGCCCAGGGCGTGGAGTTCGAGGCACGGGCCAACCTGGCCGAGGGCCTGACGCTGATCGGCGGCGTCTCGCTCCTCGACATCCGCAACGTGCGGGATAGCGGCAGCACGGCGAACGACCTCACCCGGCTGTCTGTGCCGCTCCAGGGGCGGCGCCCGGTGCAGGTGCCGGACACGACGATCTCGCTGCTGGCGAACTACCGCTTCACCGACGGCCCCCTGCTGGGCCTCGGGATCGGTGGCGGCGTGCGCTACCTCGGCCCGTCCTGGGGCGATCCGGCCAATACCTTCCAAGTGCCGGAGAGCGTGGTCGTCGATGCGGTCGCGTCCTACGACATGCGGCACCTCGCGCCGAGCCTGGCCGGCCTCACGGCAGAGCTGAACGTCAACAACCTTCTGGACGAGCGCTTCGTCTCCAGTTGCCTCTCCTACTCGGCTTGCTTCTATGGCCTGCCGCGCACGGTCTACGGAACCCTGCGCTATCGCTGGTAAGGCCCCGCCGATGCGCAACAACTTCCGGCAGTCGATGGCGTGGCTGCATGCCTGGTCCGGGCTGATCGTCGGCTGGGTGCTGTTCGCGGTCTTCGTCACCGGGACCGCGAGCTATTACCGGCCCGAGATCTCGCGCTGGATGCGGCCCGAGCTCCAGGCCGGGACCGTGCTGGACCCCGACGCGACGGCCGCCGCGGTGGAGCGCGGCGTCGCCTACCTGCAGGCGCAGGCGGGGGGCGCGCGGTCATGGTTCATCACGCCGCCGCGCCCGGACCTGCCCCTGCTCGAACTGTTCTGGCGGACAGGGCCGGGCCAGCCGCCGAGCCACGTGTTCCTCGATCCGGAGACCGGGGCGCCGGCCGCCCTGCGCGAGACACGCGGCGGCGATTTCCTCTACCGGTTCCACTTCGAGCTGAACATGGCGCCTCTCTGGGGCCGCTGGATCGTCGGCATCTGCGCGATGATCATGCTGGTGGCGCTGATCTCGGGGATCATCACCCATCGACGGATCTTTGCCGACTTCTTCACCTTCCGACGGGACAAGTCCGCCCAGCGCGGCTGGCTCGACGCCCACAACGTCACGGGCGTGCTCGCTTTGCCGTTCCACCTGATGATCACCTATACGGGGCTGGTCACCCTGTCGCTCATGTACATGCCCTGGGGCATGACCGCGGCCTATCGGGGCGACACGCAACGCTTCTTCGCCGAGGCCGGCCAGATCACGGCGCCGCGCCCCCCGGCGGGCCGGCCGGGCACCCTGGCTCCCGTCGGCCCGATGGTGCGGCGCGCGCAGGAGACGATCCACGAGCCCCTGGAGCGGATCTCGATCGTCAACCCGAAGGACGCGAACGCCACCGTGGTGGTCGTGTTCGAGGAGCCGCACGGGCTCTCGCACGAGCACCCGCAGGTCGCCTTCGACGGCACCACGGGGGCCGTCGTAGAGGTCCGGGCCGGCGGGCTGAAGCCGGCGGCCAGGACCTTCACCACGATGGTCGGCCTGCACGAGGCGCATTTCGCCGGGCCGGGCTTACGCGTCCTGTTCTTCCTGTGCGGGCTCGCCGGCAGCGCCATGGTGGCGACGGGCCTGCTGCTGTGGTCGGTGGCGCGCCTGCCCAAGACGACCGCGGCCGGGAGCGCGCCGCATCTGGGCTTGCGCCTCGTCCAGGGCCTCAACATCGCGACAATCGCCGGGCTGCCGGCAGCCATCGCGGCCTATTTCCTGGCCAACCGGATCCTCCCGGTGGGGCTGCCCGACCGGGCGTTCTGGGAGATCCGCGGGTTCTTCGCGGTCTGGGTGCTGATCGCCGCGGTCGGCCTGCTGCGTCCGCAGCGGCGGGCCTGGCCCGAGGTGCTGATCGTGGGTGCCGCCCTGTACGCGGCGGCCGCTCTGGCCGATGGCTGGCGGATGCAGCGGGCCTACGGCGCCGGCGATCCGGTGGATCCGCTCTTCGTCGGGGTCGATCTCGTCCTGCTGGGCCTGGCGGCGCTCCTGCTCTTCGCCGCCGGCAAGGCCGCCCGCTACGACGGCAGCCGGCCGTCGCGCGCCCGCGGCGCCAACCGGCAGGCCTTCAGCGGCACGGCCGCCGAATAGGGGCCGCGGGCGGGTTCGGCGACCGCCCCGGGCACGCAGCTCAACCGCGCTCGGCCCCCGCGGGGAAGCGGCGCGCGAACCAGTCGCGCAGGACCTGACGCTCGTAATACAGGCCGCCGGTGGAGAAGCGCGGGTTCGCGGTCAGCAGGAAATTGATGTCGGTGACCGTATCCTCGCCCTGCGCGACGATGCGGCCGCCCCGGCGCAGCGCGTAGGCCAGGCGGATCCGCGGCGGCGTGGCGTCGGTCACGACGCGGACGCCCGTCGGCGACGCGAAACCGGGCCGGTCGAACCCGGCGAGATCGATGTCGAGGATCGTGATGTCGAGGCGCTCGTCCGGCCGGAGACGGGCAGTGCCGAGATCGACCAGGATCCGGGTCAGCTCGGCCAGCGTGACCCGGAGCGGCTGCCCGAAGGCGAAGCGGTTCTCGGCATCCGTGAAGCGCTCCGGCGTGGCGTAGCGGACCTGGACCTCCGCGGCCGCTGGTCCGGCCGCCAGGAGCACGGCCAGGACGAGGCCGGCCTTGCCTGCACCGCGCTTGCTCATATCGCTCTCACAATCCTGCCTATCGTGCCGCGCGGTTGCGGCGGTGTGTCGCCGCGCCGCCCTCCGGCTCGCCGGGACCGGTGCGGGCGGGCCCCGCGCAAAAGGGAAAACCCCTTGCGTGGCCTTCCGTTTCCGCGACACGGAGATCGATCGGCCGGGCGCGCATGACTGCAATCGAGGGCTGAGGCGTCCATAGTCTCGCCGCGTTCCGGGCGCCACCTGGGGTCATCAGCCCGCGAGGGCAGCCCTTCATGGGAGCGCGCACCGCTTGCTCAACTCTTTCCTGGCGATCCTCACCGTTATCGCGGTCCTGGCAGTCACGGCGCTGTTCAAGCTGCCGCTCCTGCCGTTCCGACTGGCCGGCCGTCTGCTGCGGGGTCGTCCGGCGGTCGCCTGATCGGGCCGCCCGACCGGATCATCCCGCCGCGTCGATAACGAATTCCATCCCGCGACCCGGCCCCTGATCGGCATAGTCGACCAGGGCCAGGCCGCGCTCGGCCAAGGTCGCCTCGACGATCCCCCGCTCCTTGCGGACCATCTGGCCGACCGCCAGCGGCGTCAGGCGCGGGCTCACCCGCCGCAGCTGATCGACCCCGATATTGGCCGGCGTGCCGTCGCCCTCGGCGATCCGGGCAAGCGCGAGGCCCAGATCCTTCGCCTTGGTCTCCGCGGCGGATTTCGGCTTGAACGCCATCTTGTCTCTCCTCGTATTCGGGGGCCGTCGCGCTTCACGCGGCCTGCACATCCACGTTCACGTCGACGAACGCCCGGATCCAGACGCGACGCCCCTTGGCGTCGTAGACCTCGACCTGCCAGCCCGACCAGTCGAACCGCTCGACCCGCTCCATGAGCCCGAGCGCGACCCGCTCGGCATGGACGCGCATCTGCGCCGTCGTCGGCAGACGCTTGCCCTTGAGGTCGGTCACCAGCTCATGCCCGTCCGTGCAGTGGAAGCGGTAGAGCTTCGTCGGCATCGGCCGTTCCTCGATCAATCGACAGCCCTCCGGTTCCGTTCAAGGCCGCGGCATCGAGACAGCCGGCCGCCCGGCCACGCGCCTATGTTCACTTTATGTTCTATACATAGGCAGCACACGATGCATCCACAACCGCATGAATGGGTTGTGGAGACCGGTCTCGCCCAGCCGGTGCAAGCCGCGGAAGCCGGTGGGTCCGGACGATCGCGGGCTGCCGCAATCGGGAACGGGTCGAGGACGCGTTCGGCATCACGCTCAGGCGCGAGAGCGAGGGGTCCATTCACGCGAGGGTCGGGGCCGAGCTTCCAGCCCGACGGGATCCGCGTCAGCGCGGCCGGTGATCGTGAGCCGACCGCCGCTACGCACCTGGAAGTCAGCCCGCTCCTCGCGCTCGACCGCGAAGCATCACCCTCGACGTGATCGGGACGGGCTTCCCGGAGGCCCGGATCATCGCCACGCCGCGCGGATCGCGGGCGAGCGGACCGACCCGTCGGTCGCGTCCGGGGGCGGGAAAGGCGCGTTCGGCACCGCCGCGGACGAGCCGGAATGTCGGAACACGCTTGTCTTGACCGGCAAACCGTCGCCCTGACCGCCGGGGCGGGCAGGCTCTCCGACGCCGCCGATCCCGCCGGGGGGCGCGGCTCCGAGCCAGCGCCTGCCCGGTCGGAGATGGGCTCCGCTCAGGCGGCCTCGCCCTTCCGCTTGGCCATGGCGCCGGGCTGCCCCAACCCGATCGCCTTGGCGAGGGCGGAACGCTGCTCGGCATAGCTCGGGGCCACCATCGGATAGTCGGCCGGCAGGCCGTAGCGCTCGCGGTAGCTCTGCGGGCTCAGCCCATTGGCGGCCAGATGCCGCTTCAGCGTCTTGTAGGTCTTGCCGTCGATGAAGCTGACGATCCCGTCCTGCTGCACCGACTTGCGGATCTGGGCCGGGCTCGGCTTGTCGACGGCCGGCGCGGCGGCACCGCTCTCGACCGGCGCCGTTCCGGACGCCAGGCTGGCGATCGCACCGTAGATGCGCGCGATCAGCGCCGGCAGCTCGGAGGCCGGGACCGGATTGTTCGCCACGTAGGCGGCGACGAGATCAACCGCCAACTCGGTGAAGTTGGAAGATTTCCCATAGGATGTCTCGTTCATATTGGCCCCTTCAGATCGTGCAGCATCCCCTTGTTGTTTCGGACCGACTAAGGATTCAACACACCAAATCCGGCTTTCAACGCTATTCTGTTGGCAGGTCCAGCGTCCTTAGCCGCGCCACAATCGGAACGTTAGCCGCGGGATCGCCGGTTCTGCTCGGCGACACCCTACCATTCGGGATGCCTGAACGAGAAACGGCCGGGACATAGGTCCCGGCCGTCGCGTGGAGCCTAAAGGGCTCCGGATTGTGTCGGGTCGCGCAGCGACCGATCAGAGGCTCGTGGTGCCCGGATAAGCCCGGACACGGCTCCGACCGTCGGTCGGGCCGGTGATGGCGGTACCGGCAGCCGGGGCCGGAGCCTCCCAACCATCCGCACGCCACGCACTGGTCTTCTGGTCGAGATCGACCGAGCCGTGCTCCTCGAGGACATCCATGACCATCGGCACCATCGTGGTGCGCGCATCGTCGACGCGGACCGTGACGAGCGTCCCGCCCCGGCGTACGCCTTCGCCGTAGGCATGCGCGTCCGTCTCGCTGACGCCGGCCCCGGCCAGGGCTCCGCCCAGGCCGCCCGCGGCGGCGCCGATCCCGGCACCCGTCAGGGTGGCGACGAGCCAGCCCGCGGCCACGACCGGGCCGACACCGGGGATCGCGATCAGGCCGAGACCAGCCAGGAGGCCGGCCGCGCCGCCGACCACGGTGCCGAGGGTGGCGCCGGTGCCGGTGCCGTCCTTGGCCTTCTCCTTGGTGTCGTCGCTGACATGCGTTCCGTCGGTGGCGGTGCGGCCGGCATGACGGTCGCCCTCGTTGTTGCTGACGATGCTGATGTCGCCGTGCGGAATGCCGCCCGCCTCAAGCTTGCTGACGGCGTTGCTGGCATCCTCGTAACGGTCGTAGAGGGCCGTGATGGTTTGCTGAGCCATAAGAATTCTCCTGCGTGAAGGTCGTGAGGATCAGGGGATCACTGCGCCGCCACGTTGCCCTTGAAATCGAGGCCCACGTTGACCTGCTTGCCGCCCTGCATGGCGGTGCCGCGCCAGATGCCGTCGCCGTCCTTTTTGAGGTTCTTGGCGTCCGTGAAGCCGGACTTCTCGAGCCGCGAACGCGCCTCGCCCTCGGTGAAGCTGTTGGCGCCCTTCTCGAGCTGGACGTTGGCATGGGCCGCGGTCGTGCCGCCGTTGGGGGCCATCTTGTCGGTGTTCGGACGGGTGACGCTCTCCTGGCCACCCGATTGCTGGCTGGTCTTCGCGTCAGGAGCAGCCGGCGTCCCGGTCACGGTGGTCTGCGCGAGGGCGCTCGAGCCGAACAGCGTAGCAATGGCGAGGACGGCGAGGGGGGTACGCATGATGGTCTCCGTGGATCATTCCGGACCCCATCAATCCCGCAGGCACATGATACGTTCCACGCGGCGAGGATTTACAGATCAAGCTTCAGGATTTCAGAGGCCGAGCACGTTTGGTTCCAAAAAATTGTCCTCTAATATCTAACGAATAAATGCGCCCATCGCGAAGACCAGCCGCGCGATGCCTGAATCCCCCAGGCGGCCGCCCCTCGGTCGCCCGAGGCGGCGGCCGCCATACCCGACCGGCCTCAGCCGGCGCCGTATCCGCCCTTGCGGTTGTCCGGCCGGGGAACGGGCGGCCGGGTGTCGTAGCCGCCGCTCTCCGGGGCGGCATCGCCCGGAGCCTCGGCCTCGGGATGGCCCGGCGCGTGCGGGCCGCTTCCCCCGGCGCCGGCGTCGGGCGTCTTCACCGCGCGCGCCGGTCGAGCCGGCGGCACGGTTCCCAAGGCTTCCCGCGCCGCGTCGACATCCTGTCCCATGTGATCCTCCCGGGTGATCCGTGGAGGGCCAAGACCGAAGGGCCGAGGCATGTTCCCGCGGCCCGGGCGCAGAGGGGCTCGTTCGGGCGCCGAACCCGGCTCAGCGATGAAAGCTGCTGCGCGCGATCGCGCGGCCCAGGCTCATGAGCAGCACGTCGGCGGCGGCGCGAACCTCGGCCGGCGTGTCACCGTCGAGCGTGCGCTTCAGCGCGATCGCCAGATCGGCGGCCCGTTCCAGGGCATCGGCCGGCGCCGACAGGTCGCTCAAGACGTAGCGCTCGCTGCCCTGATGCATCTCGGTGATGTCGATGATGATGCCGCGGGACCGGACCGGACGCCCGTTCGCATCCTGGAACATGCGTCCGCGGCTCAGCAGCCACCGCACGGTTCCGTCCGGGGCGACCACCCGGTACTCGGCGACCGCCAGGCCGCCGGTCCTCGAGGCCTGCTGAACATGATCGAGCAGCCAGGCATGGTCGGCCGGATGGACGGCGCCGATGGCGGTCGAGCCGTCGAGCTCGGTCTCCGCCAGCGCGGGATCGCCGGCCAGCAGGCGCGCCGCGCCGGCATCGTAGACCACGACGTGACGGACGATGTCCCAATCCCAGACGCCGACCACGCATGACGCTTCGAGGGCAGCGCGGAGCCGGTCGAGCGGTTCACTGAAGCCGTCGATCGCGTTGACCGGCGTCTTCGAGCGCTGTCCCATCGTGTCGATCCCGCCGAGCTGTACCAGGACGATTTGGTGCGCAACCGTACCATTTCATCCCGGAATCTGTCGAAAATTTCATGATCGGATCGGGGTGCATTCCCGCCGCAGGCCGGTTGGAACGGCAGGACCCCGCTGCGTCTCCCGCACAACCGGTCCCGAGCCGCGTTGAACCGATCATGTGTGACGAATCCAAACCGTCGGGCGCGGCGAGCCGGAGCCCATCGCCGGGGAGCCCGCTGAGCGAGATCGCGCACGCGCTGGGCGTCCCGGTCTCCAGCTTCTTCGTATCGGACGCGGCGGTGCCGACCGAGGGCGACCTGCCGGACGCCACGGCCCTCCTCGACCTGGTACGGGCCTACCTGCTGCGGGTCGGCCCGGAGACGCGCGCGCGCTTCGTCGCCCGTGTCGCGGCGATGGCCGAGGAGGCGCCCCGGTAAGCCGCCCCCGCGGCGGACGGGCGAAGCGCCTCCGATCACACGCGTCGGGCGTTCAGGGGCGGGCCCATCATGTCGCGCCGGACGATCTCGATCGACCAGGCCCAGAGCAGGTGACCGAACACCTCGGAGAACGCCTCATGGCCGGAGATCTGCCACAGAGGCGGGGCCCAGCCGCCGAGCGGCAACAGGAGGCCGTGGAACAGGACGGTGACGATCAACCCGAAAGCCATACCCTGTCCCAAGGTCACGAGCGGGAAGGTCAGGGCGGTCAGGCAGTAGAGCAGGCCGAAGAAGACCGAGAACCCCTGGTGCATCAGCGCGACACCGTAATTGAGGACGTGCCCGGTGAAGGTATAGGTCATGGCCTCGACGTTCAGGCCGAGCCATTTGAGGATGGCGAAGGGCGGCGAGATACGCCCGGCCTCCCGGGGCGGGAACGGGATCTCGGAGCCCCATTTGACGAAGCTCGACAGGTTTCCGCCCAGGAACCCGGCGGCCAGGGCCGTCTTGTAATCGTAACTTGGAACCACGGTCGCGTTGACGCGCATGACAGACCCCCGCCTCGACGGCTTCTGGATTTCTTATTGTCCGAACGTCATCCCGCCGGCCCAGGCGAGCCGCCTGAGGGACCGCGTTCGGCCCGAGATGATTCGCGTTCGGCGGACCCTGCTAACAAGAGAAACTTTCCGATCCCAACACGAGAGCCGTTGATTTTTCGGCATTTTAGGCTCGGACGCACCGGGATATCACAACACATGTTCGATCCACTTCCGGGATCGACTGAATAAATATCGGCGGCGCGCAACACGCCCCGCAGAATATTGCGAGAGCCCGTGACTTCGGCTGCAATCCCGTACGCGCCGTGAGATCTGGTGTCTCGGCCGGCGCCTGCGCCTGCCTCAGGGTCGCGTGCGGGCCTGGGAGGCGGCGATCTGCATGAGTTCGGCCATGCTGCCGACGCCGAGCTTGGACCGCAGGGTCGCGGTGGCGTTCACGACGCTGCGGTAATTGAGCGTCAGGATCTCGGCGATCTCGTCGTAGGGCTTGCCCTTCCCGATCAGCACCAGGATCTGCATCTCCCGGCTGCTCAAATTCGCCAGCGGCAGGTCGTGCGCGCCGGCATTCAGCATCGCGATCTCGATGGCGATGTCATGGGGCAGGTAGGAGCGGCCGTTGGCGACCGCCTCCAGCGCCTCGAGGAAGGCGGCGGCGGGCGTATCCTTCAGGACGAAGCCCAGGGCGCCGCATTCCAGCACCCGCGCGACGATGACCGGGTCCCGGTGCATGCTCAGCGCGAGGATGCGCGCCTCCGGCTCGAGCGCGCGGATCCGGCGGATCAGCGAGAGGCCGGACAGGCCGTCGTCCCGGAAGCTCAGGTCGGTCACCACCACGCCCGGCCGGTGACGGTGGAAGGTGCGGTAGGCGGCGACGATGTCCCGGGCCTCGTGGACGCGCGCGATGCCCGCCTCCTCGGCAAGCAGCCGGAAGCCCTGAAGCACGATCGGGTGGTCGTCGACGATCAGGAGGTCCCGGGCTCGGACGGACCGCGCGGGCTGGGTCGGGCCCGGGGCGGCGAGGCGCTGCGCGGCGCTCACGGCGCCTCTCCCGGCCCCAGCCCGGGGGCGAACCGGTCGGCGAGCAGGGCCAGGGCGGCGGCATGGTCGATGCCGCGGGCGCGGGTGTTGAAGTAGTGCTGGCACATCTCCCCGTAGAGGCTCTTGTGGCGGCCGCGCCGGGCCGCCACCGCGCTGAACCCGGTGAGCAGCGACGCGGAGCGCTCGGTCTTGCCGATCTCGGCGAGCATCTGCTCGAGCTGGGCGGTGCGGTTGGCGATCATGCGCGGATCCTCGATGAAGACGGTCCTGGCTTCCGCCAGGGCGTCCTGCAGCGCCCGCACGGAGTCGGAGCCCGCCGGCACCGGGTGCCCGGCCTCCCGGCCGGCGAGCCAGCGCGCCGGGTCGGTCCCGTCGGTGGGCGACAGCCAGGCCGGCAAGTCGCTCTCGGCGGTGCGGGCCACCACGGCCTGCCCCTCCTCCGATCCCGCTTCCGGGGGCCGGTCGCAGGCGGCGAGCGCGAGGCCGGCGACCATCAGGCTGGCGAGTGCTCCCTTCACCGGCCGGCCTCCCCCGGGACCGGCCGGACCGCCGCCACGGTGCGCGGACCCTCGGCCACCGGGATCCGGCCGGTCTCCGTCAGGGCCGCGAGGTCGATCACGGACACGTCGTCGGAGAACCAGTTCGCCACGTAGGCGCGTCCGCTAAGGATCGCCACGCCCTCCGGATAGCGGCCGACCGGCACCGTGGCGACGACCGCGAGCGCCTCGGCATCGACGATCGACACGGTTCCGGCATGCTGGTTGGTGACGACGACACGCCGGCCATCCGGGCCGATGGCGACGCCGTAGGGGCTTGCCCCGACCGGTACCGTCGCGACGGGATTGAGCGCGCCGGCGTCGATGACGGTGAGATCGTTGCTCCGGACATTGGCGACGTAGACCCGGTCGCGGACCGGATCGTAGGCCAGGGCGAAGGGGCCGTCGCCAACCGGGATTCCGGCGATCCGCGCCATCCGGGCTGTGTCGACCACACCGACGCTCCGGTTCTCGCGCTCGGCCACGTAGAGCCGCCCGTCCACGCCGAGGGCGAGCCCGGCCGGGTCGCGCCCGACCGCGACCTCGGCCTCGACGGCGCCGGTCTCCGCCGAGAGGCGCAGCACCCGGTTGCCGGACCAGTCGCCGACATAGAGGGCGCGTCCGTCCGGGTCGGCCGCGAGCCCGAAGGCCTGGCCGGGGACCGGCCAGCGCCGCATCGCCCCATCGGGTGCGATTACCGTGATCGCGCGGCCATCGGGGTGGCTGAGATAGAGCCGCCCGCCGGGACCGGCCGCGACGACCGCCGGGGACGGGGCCACCGCCAGCGCGGCGCCAACCTCTGCGACTCGCGCGCCGTCCGGCCGCTCGATCCGGGTGGCGCGGGCGCCCTGCTGGCTCGCGACCCAGACCGACCCCGCCGCCGCCGGCCCGGCGGCGAGCGCGAGGCCGACGAGCCCAAGAAGGCGCCGCGCGCGTCTCATCGCTGCGGCCCGCCCTCCAGCTTCGCCTTCAGGCCCTTGAGGCCCTCGGCGAAGTAGCGGTTCATCGCCTCCTTGCCGGCCGCGTCGCTCAGGTTCTCGGGCGGCTCGTTGCCGGTATCACCCCGGTAGAACCGACCCATCCACTCGACCTTGGCCCCGTCGCCCTCCGGCGTCACCGTGAGGGTCGCCGAGTAGGACGAGACCGGCAGGGCGTCGAGATCCGGGTCGGACATCCGGTACGAGTAGGTCCGCTCGGCGCCCTTCCACTCGTCGAGGCCCTCGACCAGGGTGCCGCCGCGCTTGAGCGTGACCTTGCGGACGGCGCCCGCGCCGTCGCCCCCGGTGGCCTCGACCTTGGCGACATCCGGATGCCAGGCGCCGATGCCCCCGAACGGCCCGACCACCTTCCAGACCGCGTCCGGCGTCGCCCGGATGGTGATGGTCTGGTCGACCTTCTGGGGCGTCGGGCCGTGGGCCAGGGCGGTGCCGGCGGCGAGCAGGATGGCGAGGGTGGTGAGGACGCGACGCATGATCAGGCTTTCCGGAAACGCAAACGGTGGGTGGGGGTGAACCGGGTGATGCGGGGGGCCAGCCCGCGCAGCGGCCCCGCCAGCAGGACGCCGAGCACGAGGGCGAGCGCCAGGGCGCCCAGCGCGGGGCGCGGGTCGATCCGACCGGGCAGCGGGCGCGGCGTCGCGGCCTCGATCAGGGGCCGGTCGAGCCCGCCCGGCCCGTCGAGATGCGCGTAGGCGAGGCCGGTGATCGCGGCGAGCTGCTTGAGATGGCCCTCGCGCACCGAGGAGAGATGCTCGCTGCCCTGGGCGGCGGCGGCGCCGAACGGGGCGTTGCGCGGATTGTAGCCGGCGCGGGATTCGGCATCGGCCGGCGGCGGCCCGAACCGGTTCTCCTGCTGCACGTCGGTCTCGGCGTAGAA
This sequence comes from Methylobacterium sp. GXF4, assembly GCF_000272495.1. Taxonomy (NCBI): domain Bacteria; kingdom Pseudomonadati; phylum Pseudomonadota; class Alphaproteobacteria; order Hyphomicrobiales; family Methylobacteriaceae; genus Methylobacterium; species Methylobacterium sp. GXF4. The sequence goes on from NZ_AKFK01000068.1 coordinate 35,793, forward strand.
GCCGCTCTCGCGGCCGCGATCGTCGTATTTCGGGATCGGCGACAGGCCGTAGGCGCCGGCCCCCACGATCAGGCCGCGGACCGCCCCCGGCCTGCCCTCGAAGGGCGGCACCTGGCCGGCGGGGAGCGGCGGCGTCTCCTGGCCGTCGGTGACGAAGAGCAGGTCCGTGCCGAGCCCCGCCGCCATCTCGATGGCCCGGTACAGGCCGGCGCTGATGCGGCTGTCGCCCTCCCAGGCCATCCGCCAGTCCAGCGCCGCCAGGGCACCGTCGAGCGGGGCGAACTCGGCGCAGACCTCCACGGGCTCGAACAGCAGGAACGGGCGGCGCTCGGTGAACAGCGCGAGCGCGACCCGCGAGCCGCAGGGCAGGTCCGCCACCAGCCGGCGCAGGGCCGCCTTGGCGGTCTCGAGACGGCTCGCCGGACGGCCCTCGGCCGCGTAGTCGCGCACGTTCATCGAGCCGGTGATGTCCACCACCGCCAGCACGCCGACGCCCGCACGGGTCACCGGCAGGGAAGGCACCACCAGCGCGGCGATCACCAGGGTCAGCGCCAGGGCGAGCGCCTGGAAGCGGCGGCCGCGCAGGTTGCGCGCGAGCGGCAGGCCGCCGAGAACGGTTTGCCGGCTCATGGGCCACCTCGGGGCTGCCCGGGGATGTCGGTCCAGATCTGCTTCGGCTCGGCGCGCATCTCGTCGCCGCTGGCGCGGTCGAACTCCGGGAAGTCGCGGATCAGCCGCGAGGCGACGTCGAGGTTGAACTTCGCGTCCCAGAAATCCGGCCGGTCCCGCAGCGCCCGGCGGTAATCCTGGCGCGCCAGGGTCACCTGGGGGCCGGCCTTGTCGAGGGCGCCCCGGGTCAGGAGCCCGAAGGCGTCCCGCATCCGGGCGTTGGCGATGCGGTAGCGCGCGCGGGACGCGGCATCGGCTGCACCGGCCCGGTCGAGGGCGGCGACCAGCGGCTCGGTCTCCTCCAGCCGCCCGTGGCCGGCGAGGTAGCCGATCCGCGCCAGCAGGAGCGGCGCCGGCGCCCCGATCCCCACGTCGAGATCCGTGCCGCCCTCGAGCGCCGCGATGCCCCGGTTGGCCGCATCCGCCCGCCAGGCGGACACGCCGAAGCCCGCTGCCGCGAGGCCGAGCAGCACCGGAAGGGCAAGGAGCAGCCGCGGCCGAAGCCGGCCCCAGAGGCGGCGAACGGCGTCACGCATGGCGGGACAGGGCACGGAGGCCCTCGCGCGTGCGGCTAACCGGGCTCACAGATCGGATCTTGGATTCTCTCAAGCCGGAAAGCAGGCCTGCTTCGGAGACGACACGCGCCCTCCCTCCCCCCTCTGCGGGGGAGGGTACCCTGCGCAGCAGGGGGGGAGAGGGGCAGCGCGACGGTGCCGGATATGTCGCCCGGCGCGCCTTTGCCGGCAGCGGCGCTCCCCTCTCCCGACCCCCTTCGGGGGCCACCCTCCCCCGCAGAGGG
>NZ_AKFK01000069.1:0-44523 GCF_000272495.1 Methylobacterium sp. GXF4
CCCCTCCATCGCCCCCGACCGCCTGCCCCGGCCTCCCCGCGCCTGAGCCGACGCGGCCGCGCGTCGGCCCGCGTCCTCGCCGGGCCGCCCATGCGGCGCCCGGCTCGCCCTCACGCGTCCCCTGAACGGGAATCCCCGGAGCCGCCGCACGGCCGCGCCGCGGTCCCGGCCGAGCAGGCTCACCATGCGCATCCTCGTCTCCGCGGCCGTCCTGGCCGTCGGCATCGTCATCGGCGCCGCCGTTCCCGCCGCGTCCGGGCTCGTCCGGGACGGCCTCGCGGCGCTCGGCCTGGCCGGGCCCGCCCCCGGCCCCGCGCCCGAGAAGGCCGGGCACGACCATGACCACGATCACGCGGAGCAGGCCGAGGCGGGAGTGATCCGGATGAGCCCCGAGCAGGTCGCGGCGCAGGACATCACGGTGGCGCCCGTCACCGGCGGGATCCTGGCGCGCCACCTCCTCGTGCCCGGCACCATCACCCCCGACACCGACCGGATCGCCCGGGTCCCCGCCCGGGTGGTCGGGACCGTGGTGGAGATGCGCAAGCGCCTGGGCGATTCCGTCCGGAAGGACGAGGTCGTCGCCGTGCTCGACAGCCGGGAGGTCGCCGACGCCAAGAGCGAGTACCTGACCGCCCTGGTCCAGGTCGAACTCCAGACCATCAACTTCGAGCGCCAGCAGAAGCTGCTGGCCTCGCGCTCGGCCTCGGAATCCGCCTTCCAGAGCGCCCGGGCGGCGTATCTCGAGACCCGGCTGCGGGCCGACCTCGCCCGCCAGAAGCTGTCGGCGCTCGGGCTCGACGCCGCCGAGGTCGCGGCCGCGCAGAGGCGCGACGAGGCGACCCCGACCCTCTCGACCCTGCGCCGCTACGAGCTGCGTGCGCCGCTCGCCGGCCGCGTGGTCGAGCGCCGGGTCGATGTCGGCTCGGCGGTGGGCAAGGAGGGCGACCCGGCCGACCTCTACCTGCTGGCCGACCTCACCACGGTCTGGATCGAGCTGTCGGTGCCGACCCTCGACCTCGCCCAGGTCCAGGAGGGCGCGCGGGTCACCGTCACCCCGAGCCGGGAGGGCGACAACCGCCGCGCGGAGGGGCGGGTGATCTTCGTGAGCCCGTTCCTCAACCCGGAGACCCGCTCGGCCCGGGTCGTGGTCGCCCTGCCCAATGCCGACCTCGCCTGGCGGCCCGGCACCTTCGTCACCGCCGAGCTGGAGATCGCCCGGGACGACGTGCCGGTCCGGGTGCCCAAGGCCGCGCTCCAGACCGTCGCGGGCGCGCGGGTGGTGTTCGTCCGGACCCCGGACGGCTTCGCGATGCGCCCGGTGGAGCTGGGGCGCTCCGACGATGAAGCCTACGCGGTCAAAGCCGGGCTCGCCCCCGGCGAGGCGATCGCGGTCGGCAATACCTTCCTGCTGAAGGCCGAGCTCGGCAAGGCCGAAGCCGGCCACGACGATTGAGGCGCCGGACATGCTCAGCCGCATCCTCGACGTTTCGATCCGCCAGCGCTGGCTGGTCCTGCTCCTCGTGCTGCTGGCTTCTGGCTTCGGCGCCACGGCGCTGACCCGGCTGCCGATCGACGCGGTGCCGGACATCACCAACAACCAGGTGCAGATCAACACGCTCGCGCCGTCGCTGTCGCCGGTCGATATCGAGCGCCAGGTGACCTACCCGGTCGAGACCGCGCTGGCCGGCATCAAGGGGCTCGATCACACCCGCTCGCTCTCGCGCAACGGCTTCTCGCAGGTCACCGCGATCTTCGACGAGCGGCTCGACATCTACTTCGCCCGCCAGCAGGTCGCCGAGCGCCTGGCCCAGGTGAAGGGCGACCTGCCACCCGGCGCCGAGCCGCATATGGGCCCGATCTCGACCGGCTTGGGCGAGATCACCATGTGGTCGGTCCGCTACGCGGAGCCGGATGAGCGGAATGTCGTGCCCGTCGGCAGCCCGGGCTGGCAGCCGGACGGCAGCTTCCGCACCCCGGAGGGCCAGAGCCTCGCCACGGAGCTGGAGCGGAACGCCTATCTGCGCACCGTCCAGGACTGGATCATCCGGCCCCAGATCCGGACTGTGCCGGGGGTGGCCGGGGTCGACGGCATCGGCGGCTACGAGAAGCAGTACCATGTCCAGCCGGACCCGACGAAGCTGACCGCCCTCGACCTGTCCTTCGGGGACGTGGTCCGGGCGCTCCAGGCCAACAACGCCAACCAGGGCGCCCGCTACCTGGAGGACAATGGCGAGGGCTACGTGGTCCGCGCCGCCGGTCGCCTGGAGAGCATGGAGGCGATCGCCGACGTGGTGGTCGCCACCCGCGGCGGCGTGCCGGTGCGGGTCCGGGACGTCGCAGCCCTGCGCTTCGGGCGCGAGTTGCGCACCGGCTCGGGCAGCGCGGACGGCCGGGAGGCCGTGATCGGCACCGCCCTGATGCGGATCGGCGAGAACAGCCGCACGGTGGCGGCCGCGGTCGACGCGCGCATGGCCCAGCTCCGCCGCACCCTCCCCCCCGGGATCGTGGTGCAGACGGTGCTCGACCGGACGGTTCTGGTCGAGGCCACGATCCGCACGGTCGGCCAGAACCTCGCCGAGGGCGCGGCCCTGGTGATCGCGGTGCTGGTCCTGCTGCTCGGCAACGTCCGGGCCGCCCTGGTCGCGGCCCTGGTGATCCCGGTCGCCATGCTGATGACCGTCACCGGCATGGTCGAGGCCAGAATCTCGGCCAACCTGATGAGCCTCGGCGCCCTGGATTTCGGGCTGATCGTCGACGGGGCGGTGATCATCACCGAGAATGCGCTCCGCCACCTCGCCGAGCGCCAGCACGCGCTGGGGCGCCGGCTCGACCTGGCGGAGCGCCTGGAGACGGTCCGGGCCTCGGCCGAGGAGATGATCCGCCCGTCGCTCTACGGGCAGGCGATCATCATCTTGGTCTACGCGCCGCTCCTGACCTTCACGGGGGTCGAGGGCAAGATGTTCGAGCCGATGGCGCTGACCGTGATCCTCGCGCTGGCCTGCGCGTTTCTGCTGTCGCTGACCTTCGTGCCGGCCCTGATCGCCATCGTGATCACCGGGCGGGTCACCGAGGCCGACAACCGGCTGATCCGGGGCCTCAAGGCCGCCTACCGGCCGCTGCTCGCCGGGGCGATCCGGGCGCCGGCGCCGGTCCTGGCGGCGGCGGCGCTGCTGCTCGCCGGGGCGGCGCTCCTGTCCACCCGGCTCGGGACCGAGTTCATCCCGCTCCTCGATGAGAAGAGCATCGCGCTCAACGCCAGCCGGATCCCCTCGACCGCCCTGACCCAGTCGCAGGCCATGCAGCTCAAGGTCGAGCAGGCGGTCGCGGCCTTCCCGCAGGTGGCCACCGTCTTCTCGAAGACCGGCACCGCCGAGATCGCCTCCGACCCGATGCCGCCCAGCGCCTCGGACACCTTCGTGATCCTGAAGCCCCAGGCGGAATGGCCCGATCCCGCGCTGACCAAGGCGGCGCTCCAGGCGCAGATCGAGGCGGCCGTGGGCGCGCTCGCCGGCAACGTCTACGAGTTCTCCCAGCCGATCCAGCTGCGCTTCAACGAGCTGCTCGCCGGGACAAGGGGCGACCTCGCCGTCAAGGTGTTCGGCGACGCCTTCGAGCCGATGCTGAAGACCGCCAACCAGATCGCCGCGATCCTGCGCGGCATCGACGGCGCGGACGACGTGAAGGTCGAGCAGATCGCCGGCCTGCCAGTCTTCGAGATCGGGATCGACCGGACCGAGGCGGCGCGGCTGGGTCTCAGCACCGGGGCGATCCAGGAGGTGATCGGCGCGGCGATTGGCGGCCGGGAGGCGGGCTTCGTGTTCGAGGGCGACCGGCGCTTCCCGATCGTGGTGCGCCTGACCGACGCCGTCCGGGAGGACCGCGAGGCCCTGGAGAACCTGCCGGTCCCCCTGCCCCCGGGGGCCAACGGCAAGGTCGCCTCCGTGCTGCTGCGGCAGGTCGCGCGCTTCTCGGTGACCGAGGGGCCCAACCAGATCTCGCGGGAGAACGGCCAGCGGCGCGTCGTCGTCACCGCCAATGTCCGCGGCCGGGATATCGGCTCGCTGGTGACGGAGGCGCAAGCCAAGGTCGCCGGGCAGGTCGCGCTTCCGGCGGGCTCCTACGTGACCTGGGGCGGCCAGTTCGAGAACCTCGCCTCGGCCCGGCGGCGCCTGACCCTGGTCGTGCCGGCCTGCTTCGTCCTGATCCTGTTGCTGCTGACCTCGGCGCTGGGCAGCGTCCGCGACGCGCTCCTGGTGTTCTCCGCCGTGCCGCTGGCGCTCACCGGCGGCATCGCGGCCCTGTGGCTGCGGGGGATGCCGCTGTCGGTGCCGGCCGCGGTCGGGTTCATCGCGCTCTCGGGGGTGGCGGTGCTGAACGGCCTCGTGATGCTGAGCTTCATCAAGCAGCTGGTCGCCGAGGGCCGGCCGCTGCGGGCGGCGATCCTGGAGGGGGCCCTGACCCGGCTGCGGCCCGTGGCCATGACGGCGCTGGTCGCCTCGCTCGGCTTCGTCCCGATGGCGCTGGCCACCGGCACCGGCGCGGAGGTGCAGCGGCCGCTCGCCACCGTGGTGATCGGCGGCCTGATCAGCGCGACCCTGCTGACCCTGGTGGTGCTGCCGGCGCTCTACGCCCGGTTCGGGAAAGCCGGTCCCGCCGCGGCGCCGGCACAGGATCGGCCCCGGCGGGCGGCCTGATCCGCGGCGGCCTTTCCCGGGGCGGGTTCCGGATGATCCGCGCCGCCGCGGGGATCCGGTCCCCGACCGGAGGGGGAGCGGCGGCTGAAGACGCGCTCCGCCGCCCGGCCCCGCTTCGCGGCCGCAAAAGGATGTGCCGGATGCTTGAGCGCTCGCAGAGGAAATCAGTACATCCGACGGAATAATCTTATCGGCGCGTCTTGTTGATCGATCATTCAAATCTGAATGATGATTGCGCCAGAATGTATGCGGGCGTTGACACATGTCAAAGCTGGTATGACATTCTTGATTGCGATATGGGAAGACGATTTTATGCGTTGTCGGGACTTCTGTGATGAGATTTGGAATTAGTTTCCGGATATATGCCGGTTTTATAATCATGATGCTGCTTGGCGGCGTCGTTGGAGTTTATTCGTTCTATCAACAGGGCGTCGTCAACGATCAATACACGCTGCGGGGCCGACTGGATATGCTCGCCCGCCAGGTCTTCACGTTGAACAGCCTGGCGGTAAAGCTGGCCGGCGAAGTCGAGCAGAACCAGGTCACGCCCAAGCCCGAGCGGATCGCCGCCCTGGAGCCCGTTCGGCGCGAGGCCGAGGACATCGCTGACCAGCTGAGCGCCCTGGCGATCTCGGACGAGGGGCGGCGGCTCTACACGGGAACGCGCGATCACGCCCGGGCGCTGAAGCCGGAGCTGGATCGCTTGGCTGCCGCCGGCGCCAGCCTGAGCGCGGCCAAGGACGCCCTGTTCACGGGTGGCGACACCCTGACCCAGGCGACGAAAGTCCTGGTGGCGGCGGTGCGCGCGCAGGCCGGGGGCGCGACGCTCGGCGAGGCCCAGAGCGTCGAGAGCGCCATCCTGCTGGTCCGCGTCGCCAACTGGCGGTTCCTCGCCACCTTCGACCCGAAGGGACCGGCCACCTTCGCCACGAATGTCGAGAAGGCCAAGGCCGCGCTTGCGGCGTTCAAGGCGGCCGAAGGGGCCACCGCCTTCGCGCCGCAGGTCCAGGCCGTCGCCGAGGCGCTCGAGGCCTATGCCCGCAATTTCGACGTGACCGTCCGGGCGATGGAGACCGCGAGGACGGTGTTCGAGACCGGCATCAAGCCGCACATGGAGGCGATCGATCAGCTCCTCCGCAAGGTGCGCGAGTTGCTTAACGTCGCGGTCGACAAGATCGCCCGCGAGACGACCACAACAGTGGCGTATGCCTGGTGGGTGCAGATCGGCCTGATCGGCGTGGCCGGCATGCTCGGCTGCCTGCTGGCCTTCCTGATCGCCCGCAGCATCGTCCGGCCGGTCACCGCCATGACCGGGGCGATGAAGCGCCTGGCCGAGGGCGACACCAGCGTGGCGGTGCCGTCCCAGGACGCCAACGACGAGATCGGCGCCATGGCCAAGGCGGTGGACGTGTTCCGCCAGAACGCCATCGCCCGGGCCGAGCTGGAGGCCGCCCAGGCGGCCGAGCAGGCCGCCCGGCTCAGCCGGGTCGAGCGGGTCGACCAGCTGGTCAGGACCTTCCAGCAGAACGTCGCGGCCTCGCTCGACATCGTCACCGGGGCCGCCGACGAGCTCGACGCCACGGCGCGCTCGATGACCCAGGTCGCCGACGACACCAACAGCCAGGCCGTGGCCTCCAGCGCCGCCGCCGAGCAGGCCTCGACCAATGTTCAGACCGTGGCGGCGGCCGCCGAGGAAATGGTCTCGTCGCTGCAGGAGATCGAGCGGCAGGTGATCCGCTCCAACGAGGTCGCCGGCCATGCGTCCCACGAGGCCGAGACCACGAACGCCGCCATGGCCAGCCTGCGGATGGCCGCCGAGCAGATCGGCGCGGCGGTGACGACGATCTCCGGGATCGCCGGGCAGACCAACCTGCTGGCCTTGAACGCCACGATCGAGGCGGCGCGCGCCGGCGAGGCCGGGCGCGGCTTCGCGGTGGTCGCCGCCGAGGTCAAGGAGCTCGCCGGCCAGACGGCGCGCGCCACCGAGGAGATCGGCGGCCAGATCGCGGCGATCCAGATGGCCACCGGCCAGGCCGCGGAGGCGATCGAGCAGATCGCCCGCACCATCGCGACGGTGAACGAGATCAGCGGGGCGATCGCCTCGACGGTGGTGCAGCAGACCGCCGCGACCAGCGAGATCTCGCGCAATGCCGGCGAGGCGGCCCGGGGCACGCAGGACGTGTCGTCCAACGTGGCGCGGGTGCTCGCCTCCTCGGGCGAGACCGGCAGCGCCGCCGCGCAGGTGCTGAACGCCGCCGCCGAGCTGGCCGCGCAATCCCTGAAGGTCAAGCGGGAAGTCGACGACTTCCTGCGGGACATCCAGGCGGCCTGAAGGCCGGCGTCTTCATCCGGCCGGCCGTTCCAGAGCAGGTCACTGAAACATCACGCCTTTCCCCGCCCCTCTGTCGGCTGCGATGTCCACACATGGCGCGGGGCGAGGCACCGCCTTCCCGCCTCCGCTTTGCCAGGAGGGGAAAGCGCGGTGTGCTTCACAGGCTGGCGGCCGGACTCAATGTGTGACTCTCCACGGGTCCGCAGGGGGGAGACGCGCCGGGTTCCGGCCTTGGCCCCCACTCCGCCTGCATCGCGGTCACGCCGCGGCCCGGACCGGCTCCGCAGCCGCCAGCTCGGCCTCCGCGGGCAGGCCTCGGCCCTTGATCAGGGCGTAGACCGCCGGGATCACGATCAGGGTCAGGAGGGTCGAGGAGGCCATGCCGCCGATCATCGGCACGGCGATCCGCTGCATCACCTCGGACCCCGCGCCGGTGCTCCACAGGATCGGCACCAGGCCGGCCATGATCGCCACCACGGTCATCATCTTCGGGCGGACCCGCTCCACCGCCCCGACCATGATGGCGGCGCGCAGGTCCTCCCGGGTGAGGGGCCGCCCGGCCCGCGCGGCCTCGCCGCGCCGCTCGGCGAGCGCCTGGTCGAGATAGACCAGCATCAGGATCCCGGTCTCGGCGGCGACGCCGGCCAGGGCGATGAAGCCCACCGCCACCGCGACCGAGAGGTGGAAGCCCATCCCCCACATCAGCCAGACGCCGCCCACCAGCGCGAAGGGCAGCGACAGCAGGACGATCAGCGTCTCGGTCACCCGGCGGAATACCAGGTAGAGCAGCAGGACGATCACCATCAGGGTCGCCGGCACGACGAGCCGCAGCCTGGCCTCGGCCCGCTCCAGGGCCTCGAACTGACCGCTCCACTGCAGCGTCATCCCCTCCGGCAGCGGCACGGCGCGCGCCACCACGTCCCGCGCCTCCCCGACATAGCCGCCGAGGTCGCGCCCGGCGATGTCGACGTAGAGGTAGAGGACGGGCCGTCCGTTCTCGGTGCGGATCGCGGTCGGCCCGCGCGCGAGCTGGATCGACGCGACCGCGCCGAGCGGCACGGTCCCGCCGGCGGGCAGCGCCACCTGGACGTCGTTGGCGATGGCCTGGGGGTCGGATCGGAGGGCGCGCGGGTAGCGCACGGTGACGCCGTAGCGCTCGCGGCCCTCCACGGTGGTGGTGACGGTGGCCGCGCCGAGCGCCGTAGCGACCACGTCCTGGACGTCGCCGACGGTGAGCCCGTAGCGGCCGAGCGCCTCCCGGTCCGGGGTGACGTCGAGGAAGGTGCCGCCCATGACCCGCTCGGCATAGGCGCTCGTCGTGCCCGGAACCGTGCGGATCGCCGCCTCCACGGCCCGGGCGACCGGTTCCAGGGCGGCGAGATCGGGGCCGAACAGCTTGACGCCCACGGGGGTGCGGATGCCGGTGGCGAGCATGTCGATCCGGGCGCGGATCGGCTGGGTCCAGGCGTTGGACACGCCGGGAAATTGCAGCGCCTTGTCCATCTCGGCCCGCAGGCTCGCCAGCGTCACGCCGGGCCGCCACGCCTCCGGGGGCTTCAACCGGATGATCGTCTCGAACATCTCGAGCGGCGCCGGATCGGTCGCGGTGCCGGCACGGCCCGCCTTGCCGTAGACCGCGGCGACCTCCGGAAACGTCTTGATGATCCGGTCCTGGGTCGCCAGCAGCTCCGCCGCCTTGGTGACGGAGAGGCCCGGCAGGGTCGTGGGCATGTAGAGCAGCGTGCCCTCGTTGAGCTCGGGCATGAATTCCGAGCCGAGCTGGCGGGCCGGCCAGATCGTGGCGACGAGCACCCCGAGGGCCAGGACGAGGGTCGCGACCCGGGCCCGCAGCACCGCGGCGATCAGCGGCCGGTAGATCCCGACCAGCAGCCGGTTCACCGGGTTGCGGTGCTCCGGCACGATCCGGCCGCGCACGAACAGGATCATCAGCGCCGGCACCAGGGTCACCGACAGCAGCGCGGCCGCCGCCATCGCGAAGGTCTTGGTGAAAGCGAGCGGCCCGAACAGCCGGCCCTCCTGGCTCTCTAGGGTGAAGATCGGCAGGAACGAGACCGTGATCACCAGGAGCGACAGGAACAGCGACGGCCCGACCTCGGCGGCGGCCCCGACCAGGATCTCGGCCCGGGGCCGGTCCGGGGGCGCGCGCTCCAGGTGCTTGTGGGCGTTCTCGATCATCACGATGGCGGCGTCGATCATCGCCCCCACCGCGATGGCGATGCCGCCCAGACTCATGATGTCGGCGCTGAGCCCGAGCGCCCGCATGGCCGAAAACGCCATCAGGATCGCGACCGGCAGCATCAGGATCGCCACCAGCGCGCTGCGCAGGTGCAGCAGGAACCCCACGCAGACCAGGGCGACGATCGCGCATTCCTCGACCAGGGTGTGGGTCAGCGTGGCGATCGCCGCGTCGATGAGCTGCGAGCGGTCGTAGACCGGCACGATCTCGGTTCCCGAGGGCAGGCTCCTGGCGATATCGGCCAGCCGATCCTTGACGCTGGCGATGACCGCGCGGGCGTTGGCGCCGAAGCGCTGCACGACGATGCCGCCGGCGACCTCGCCCGCCCCGTCGAGCTCGGCGATCCCGCGCCGCTCGTCGGGCCCGATCTCCACTTGGGCGACGTCGCGCACCCGCACCGGCGTGCCGGCATCGGTCTTGAGCACGACGGCGCCGATATCCTGGGTGCTCCTGAGGTAGCCCCGGCCGCGCACCACCACCTCGAACTCGGACAGCTCGACCGTGCGGCCGCCGACATCGGCGTTGCTCGCCCGGATGGCGTCGCGCAGGCGGTTCAGGCTGATGCCCAGCGCCCGCAGGCGGTTCGGATCGACCACGACGCTGTACTGCTTGACGAAGCCGCCCACCGGGGCGACCTCGGCGACGCCCTCCCCGCGCGCGGCCGCGAACCGGACGACCCAATCCTGCAGGGAGCGCAGCTCGGCCAGCGTCCGCTGCCGGGCCTGGATCACGTATTGGTAGACCCAGCCGATCCCGGTGGCGTCGGGCCCCAGCGTCGGGATCACCCCGGCGGGCAGGCGGCTCGCCGGACCGTTGAGATATTCGAGCACCCGCGAGCGCGCCCAGTACGGGTCGGTGCCGTCCGCGAAGATCACGTAGACGAAGGAGACCCCGAACATCGAGACCCCGCGCACCACCTTGGCCCGCGGCACGGTCAGCATGGCGGTGGTCAGCGGGTAGGTGACCTGGTCCTCGACCACCTGCGGGGCCTGGCCCGGATACTCGGTGTAGACGATGGTCTGCACGTCCGAGAGGTCGGGGATGGCGTCGAGCGGCAGGGTGCGCAGGGCCTGGAGGCCCGCCGCCACCGCGAAGACGGTGCCGATCAGGACGAGCACGCGGTTGCGCGCCGACCAGGCGATCAGCCGGGCGATCATCGGCCGCCCTCCCCGTCCGTCGGCGGGGCGGCGAGGCTCGCCAGCGCCGCCTTCAGGTTGCTCTCGGCGTCGATCAGGAAATTCGCCGCGGTGACGACCCGCTCGCCGGCCCGGAGGCCCGCGCGGATCTCGACATAGCCGTCGCCGCGCCGCCCGATCTCGACCGCCCGGGGCGCGAACCGGCCCTCCCCGGCCTCGATCAGCACCGCCTGGCGCGCGCCGGTCTCGAGCACGGCTCCTTCGGGCACCGCCACCACCGGCTCGGTGGCGCCCGTAGCGATCTCCACGTCGGCATACATGTCGGGCAGGAGCAGCCCGTCCGGGTTCGGCAGTTCGATCCGGATGCGGGTCGAACGGGTCTCCCGGTTCACCTGCGGGTAGATCACCTCCACACGGCCGGTGAGGCTGCGGCCGGGTACCCGCACGGTGGCGGCCTGGCCGACGCGGATGCCGGCGAGATCGTGCTCCGGCACGTCGGCCAGGACCCAGATCCGCGACAGGTCGGCGATCCGGAACAGGGTGTCGCCGGCCGCGGCCTTCATGCCCTCCACCGCCCGGCGCTCGAGCACCAGCCCGTCGCGGGGCGCGGCCCAGGTGATGGCGCGGGGCACCGTCCGGGTCCGCTCCATCTCGGCGATCACCGCCTCCGAGACGTTGAGGTTGCGGATGCGCCGGCGGGCGCCGTCGAAGCCCGGATTGGCGATGAGCTGCGCGGCGGCGGCGTTGATCTCCGGCGCGTAGACCGAGACCAGGGGCTGCCCCTGCCGGACCCGGTCGCCGGTGGTGACGTCCTCGACATGGTCGACATAGGCGTCGGCCCGGGTCGCCACCACGGTGACCCGGCGCTCGTCGAGGGCCACGGTGCCGGGCACCCGGACCGGCCGGGACACGACCCGGCGCTCGACCACGGCGCTGCGCACGCCGGTGCGCTGGACCCGGCCCGGCGAGACCGTGACGGTGCTCGGGTCCGGATCGTCGCCGTCATAGACGGGGATGTAGTCCATCCCCATCGAGTCCTTCTTGGGTACCGGCGAGGTGTCGGGCAGGCCCATCGGGTTGCGGTAGTAGCGCACCGTCCGGCCGGAATTCTTGGGCCCGTCGCCCGCCCCCGGCCCGGCCTGACCCGAACCGTCCTCGGCGGCGGGCCGGTCGAAGCGCAGATCCTCGCTGGCCTGGACGGCCCGGAACAGGCGCCCGTCCTCGGTCATCATCGGCGACAGCGAGTAGACCGGCTTGCCGTCCGGATCCTGGTAATAGACCACCGGCCCGGTGGCGGCCTCCGGCGGGGCCTCCGGCCCGGCGGCGAAGCCCGCCCAGGCCCGCGCGAAGAGCGGGATCGGATCGGGGCCGCCCATGCGCCCCGCCCCGTAGCCGGCGCCCCCCGCCGCCAGGGCGGCGAGGGTCCCGGCCAGCCAGGCCGCGCGGCTCACGGCACGGCCCGGAAGACGAGCCTGTCGCTCACCGTGCCGGTCTCGCCCTGGACCTTGGCCCCGAGCGACAGCCGCCAGCCGCCCGCCATGGTGAGCTTGGTCTTGAACCGGTAGAGGCCCGGCTCCGTGGACGGGAGCTGCGCCAGGGTCGAGGTCATCTCGTCCATGCTGTCGGGGGCCATGTCGATGCGCTTGGCGAAGATCACCGCATCGGTGACCGGCTGGCCGCTGCGCGTGTCGACCAGGCGGACCGTCAGGACGGCCTCGCCGACCTTGGCCTCCTGGGTGACGAGCTCGAACCGGTAATCCGCGGGTGCGGCCCGGGCCGGGACCGTCAAGGCGACGCCGACGAGCGCGGCCGCGCAGGCGCGCGCCCAGGATTGGGCAACAGAATGAAGGGTCACGCAGAATCTCCTGAACACGATGGCCGGCCGCACGGGCGTGCGGCCTCACGCGGGCGCGGCGGCCCGCTTCATCGGGGTCAGGCTCGGGGCGGCTCGGGCGGCGGCGTCCCGGTGACGCTGGCGAACCCTTCGGCGCTGAGCGCGAAGGCGGTCGCCCCAGCGGCGCGCGGCATCGGCAGGCCGATCCCGGAGGGCGGCAGGGAGGCGAGGCTGCCCAGGCACAGGGCCATCAGCGGGCAGCCCTTGAGGCAGCCCTTGGCGCCTTCCGCCGGCGGATCGGCCGGCGCCGCCTCGGGCGGGCAGCACGGCATGGCCGCCATGGCGTCCTCGGCCATGGCCATCGCGTGGTCGTGCCCGTGCGGCGCCGCCGCCTGGGCCATCGGTGCATGCATGCCGGCGACCGCCGCAGGCGCGGCGACCGGCGTCAGGGCAAGGCTCAGAACCGCCAGAAGCGGAAGCAGCCGCCGAAGGGCCAACCAGAGGATCACGGGCCTAGGATGCCAGCTTTCGCGGTGGTGTGGAAGCGCGCGGTTTGGCCCAGCACGATCGAGCGCTCGTCTCCCTGCCGCGGCGATCGAGCCCGGCGGGATGGTCGGAGGCTTCGCGCTGGACCTAAGCCAGCGCACGACGGTGCCGAGGATCGCGGCCGCGGACATAAGGTGGCGGACGGGTCGTGAACGGCTACCCAGAGATCCCATGCGGTGGCACCGCCGGTCTCCGGGCCGAGTGTTTCTCAATCGTTGAGGAGATTGGCGCGCCAGACAGAATGAAACTGCGAACACCTATGTCATTGAGCTCGCGAGATAATTTTAAGGGCCAGGCTAGTAGCCAGGCATCTCATGGCCGTTGTGTCTGCACCGAGCTGCAACTCTTCTCTCAAAAATCAGACATTCGACTTTGCGCCCACACCGGACATTCCGCGGCCATCGGACGTCGCTTGAATGCGAAGTCTCTCATGGCTTCCTCCTGCATCAAGCACGTTTCGAAAGAACGGCCGCCCAGTCAGGGCCGGCCGGTCCTTCTGTACCTTCCGTCATTCAGGCCGTCGCGGGCCCTTAGCAATCTCCACGTCAGGCCTTGAGGAATTCCGTGATGGCCTCGGCGATTTCGTTGGCATGCGTTTCCAGGGCGAAATGCCCCGTATCGAGGAACCGGATCTGCGCATCCGGGATATCGCGCCGGTACGCCTCCGCACCGGCCGGCAGGAAGAACGGGTCGTTCCGCCCCCAGATCGCCAGAAGCCGCGGGCGGTGCGTGCGGAAATAGCGCTGGAAGGCAGGGTAGAGCGCCACGTTGCTGGCATAGTTGCCGAACAGGTCGAGCTGGATCTCGTCGACCTCCGGCCGCTGGATGTACCACGCGTCGAGGGCGCTCCCGTCCGGCGAGACCAGCGAGGTGTCCGGAACGCCGTGCTCGTATTGCCAGCGGATCGAGGCCGGGGTCAGCAATTCGCGCAGCGCCTGCCGGTTGGCGTCGCTCTGGTCCCGCCAGTAACGCTGAATCGGGTTCCAGCCCTCGCTCAGTCCTTCCTCATAGGCGTTGCCGTTCTGCGAGACGATGGCGGTCACTCGCTCGGGATGCGCCATGGCGACCCGGAAGCCGGTGGGCGCGCCGTAGTCGAAGACGTAGAGCGCGTAGGTCTTCAATCCGATGACCTCCGTGAAGCGGCCGATGACCTGCGCCAGCGCGTCGAAGGTGTAGGTGAAGGCGGCGCGCGGCTTGATCTCGGACAGCCCGAATCCCGGCAGGTCGGGGGCGACGAGGTGGAAGCGGTCCGCGAGCAGCGGGATTAGGTCGCGGAACATGTGGCCGGACGAGGGGAAGCCGTGCAGCAGCAGGAGCGTCGGCTTCGCAGGGTCGCCGGCCTCCCGGTAGAAGACCTTGAGGCCGTCGACGTCGACGGTGCGGTAGGTGGTCTGGGTCATCGTTCGCCCTCCGGTGCCGGCGATGCAGCCCGTGCTGCACGCCATCGGTGAGGCATGGGTACCGACTTGCACGCTGCGGGATAATCTGACCACTCCGAGAGTGACCGTTGCTGAAAACGAGAGGGTGCGATGGACCGGTTGGAGGCCATGAGCCTGCTGGTCGCTGCCGTGGAGGCCGGGAGCCTGTCGGCCGCCGGGCGCAGGCTCGGCATCCCCCTGCCGAGCGTCAGCCGCAAGATCGCGGACCTGGAAGCTCATCTCGGCGCGAGGCTCCTCGTCCGCACGACGCGCAAGCTCACCCCGACCGACGCGGGGGCCGCCTACATCGAGGCGTGCCGACGCTTGCTCGGCGAGGTCGAGGAGACCGAGCGTGCGGTCAAGGGCGAGTACACCGAGCCCCGCGGCGCGTTGACGATGACGGCCCCGCTGGTTTTCGGGCGGCTGCACGTCCTGCCGGTGGTCTCGGCCTTCCTGTCCCGGTTTCCGGACATCACCGTGCGCCTGATCCTCACCGACCGGGCCCTGGACCTCGTGGAGGATCACGTGGATCTGGCGGTCCGCATCTCGCACCTGCCGGACAGCGACTTGGTAACGGCGCGGCTGGGCACGGTCACCCGCGTGGTCTGCGGCAGTCCGGACTTCCTCGCCGGCCACGGGACGCCCCACACGCTATCCGACCTCGCCGAGATCCCGTGCGTGACCTTCAGCGACCTGGCCGCCGGCCCGGCCTGGCATTTCGCCGCGTCCGACCGGAAGGCCGTCCAAGTGGTCCGGGTACGCTCGCGTCTGCAGGTCAACACCGCCGAGGCGGCGCTCGACGCGGCGGCGGCCGGCGTGGGCCTCACGCAGGTGCTGTCGTACCAGGCGGCCCCCCTCGTCGCCGCCGGGAGCCAGGTTCTCGTCCTGCGGTCGTTCGAGCTCGACCCCGTCCCGGTCAGCATGGTCCATGTCGGCCACGGACGCCTCCCGCTCAAGCTGCGGGCGTTCCTCGATTTCGCGACGCCGCGCATTCGCGCATCCCTGAGTGCCGTTATCCCACCCCCATGAAGGCCGAGGCGCCCGCCGGCTTGGGACGAGCGTCCGCCGGGTAAGAAAAGGCCGGGCCACCTCCCTCTCGAAATCCGTAAGGCTGAGTTTCGCAAACTCTGTGTTCTAGCGAGTGCCGAGAGAGTTCATCGTGATCACACTGTCCGGTCTCGAGCCTGAAAGCCGCGGCACGGTCGGAGGGCTCGCGGCGAAGGCCGGTGCATCCGCCCCGACGTGCGCGACATTCACGGTCGCGAGGCGAGCAATCCGGACGTTCCCCGGCCCGCACAGATGCGAGTGGAGCGATGAGACAGGACACGGCATTCCAAGACGGGCCTGCCAGGGCGACGCGGCGGAGTCTTCTCGCCTGCAGCGTCATGGCGGCAGGCTTAGGCCCGGTCGGCGCCGTCGCGGCGGAAACGCGGCCGGCCGAGGTCGCAGAGGTCCGCCACGGCACGGTCCGGGCCGACGGCGTGGACGTCTTCTATCGCGAGGCCGGCCGGCCCGACGCCCCGGTGTTCCTGCTGCTGCACGGCTTCGCGAATTCATCCTTCTACTTCCGCCATCTCATGCCGAGGCTCGCGGACCGGTTTCGCCTGATCGCGCCGGATCTCCCGTCCTTCGGTTTCACGGTGGTCCCGGACGACCGCGGCTACGTCTACGACTTCGCGTCGCTGTCGCGAACGATCGAGGCCTTCGTCGACGTCCTAGGCCTCCGGCGCTACCGCCTCTACACGTTCGACTACGGGGCTCCGGTGGGTTGGGACCTGGCGCTCGCGCATCCCGACCGCATCGCCGGCATCGTGTCCCAGAACGGCAACGCCTATCTCGAGGGGCTCGGCGAGGCGGCCTGGGCGCCCCTCAGAGCCTATTGGGAAAAGCCGAACGAGGCCGCCGTGGAGGCCATCCGCGCCCGCATGACCCTCGACGGCGTCAAGGCACCCTACTTCCACGGGGTGCCCGACCCGTCGGTCATTGAGCCCGAGTCGTACACGCTCGACGCCGCCATTCTGGCGCGACCGGGCAATGCGGACCGCCAAGTCAAGCTCAAGCTCGACTACAAGCGCAACCTGGAACGCTACCCGCTGATCCAGGCCTTCTTCCGGGAGCGCCGCCCGAAGCTCCTCGCTGTCTGGGGGCGCAACGACCCCTTCTTCATCCCGCCCGGAGCCGAGGCGTTCAAGCGCGATATCCCGGACGCACGGGTCCGCTTCCTCGACACCGGCCACTTTGCCCTTGAAACGAACGGGGACGACATCGCCCGAGAGATCCGGGCCTACTTCTGAGCCTCCGGCGCGCCGGGCCATCGTCGCGGGCCCGACACGCCGTGGGATGGTTCGGATCGGGCGCTCACTCAGTTCTGGGCGGCCATGGTCCGGGCCACGTCGGCGGCGCTGATGCCCTCCAGGGCGAGGCCGTAGCCGGTGCCCTCCTCGACGAGCCGGCGCAGGCGCTGTGTCAGCGCGATCCGCGTGTAGCGGCCGGTGAGCGGCGGCAGGGCTGCGATCCCGTCCGCGATCTCGTGCGCCCGGGCCAGCAGCCGGTCTTGCGGCACGATCTCGTTGACCACGCCCCAATCCTTGGCCGTCTGGGCATCCAGCACCTGCCGCGTCAGCAGGAAGTATCGCCCGCGGATCGAGCCGATCACGTCGGGCCACAGGATGTGCATGCCGTCGCCCGGCACGATCCCGAACTCGAAATGCGGCTTGTCCTGGAACACCGTCTCGGGCGTGGCCAGCACGATGTCGGTGAGCAGCGCGTATTCGCTGTGCAGCAGGACCGGCCCGTTGAGCGCGGTGATCATCGGCACCTCGATGTCGAGGATGTTGCTGAGCACCTTGCGGCCCTCCCGCAGAATCTTGTCGTAGCCCCGCGGCGCGAAGAAATCGAAGCCCTCGGGGCTGATCGCGTCCATGAAGGCGTCCCCCGCCCCCGTCAGGATCACCGCACGGTTGTCGCGGTCCTCGCCGATCGCGTGGAACAGGTCGACGAACTGCTCGTGGGTGTGACCGTTGAAGATGAGCTTGCCGCCCTCGGTGTGGAGCATGACCTCCAGCACGCCGTTCGGCTTCCGGGTCAGGCGGGCGTTGGGGAACGCGTCGCGGTAGGTCTCGAAACGGGCCATCGGTGCTGTCCTCGTGGTGGCCGGCCCCGTTGGTCGGCGTGAGGACGAGGTAGACGGCGCCGCCCGGCGACGGATGACGGCGCGCAGCGATAAGACTTATGCCGTCGCGGAATGGGGCTCCCGGGTCTCGGCCATCACCGCCTCGACGAAGCCGGCGAAGAGCCGCGCCTTGGCGCTGGCCATGCGGCCGGTAGGGAAGACCGCCCAGAGATCGATCATCGGCAACGCCCAGGGCTGCAGCAGCCGCCGGACCGCGCCGCTCGCCAGTTCGGGGGCGAACATCCAGTCTGACGCGATGGTGAGCCCGATATCGGCCAGCACGGCCGCACGCAGGCCTTCGGCCGCGCTGACCCGGACGCGGCCATGCACCGCAACCGAGATCTCGGCGCCGTCCCGGGTGAAGGACCAGGCATCGGGCTGCCGGCTGTAGACCACCGCCTCATGCCCGGCGAGGTCCGCGGGACTGCGCGGTTCGCCCGCGCGGGCGAGATAGGCGGGCGTTGCGAGCACCGAACGGCCCCCGGTGGCGAGCTTGCGCGCGACGGCGGCCGAGTCCGGCAAAGTCCCCATGCGCAGGGACAGGTCGATCCCCTCGCCGACGAGGTCGATCACCCGGTCGTCGAGGACGATCTCGATGTCGAGGTCCGGGTGCTCGGCGAGGAAGCGCGGCAGCATCGGCACCACGTGGAGCCGGGCGAAGGTGGTCGCTGCCGAGACGCGCAGCCGTCCCGAGAGACCGGCCCCCGCGCCGCGGGCGGCGCGCTCGGCCTCGTCCGCCTCCGCGATGGCCGCCCGCGCCCGCTCGTAGAAGCGCAGGCCCGCCTCCGTGGGGCTCAGGCCGTGCGTCGAGCGGACGAGCAGGCTGACCTGCAGCCGGTTCTCCAGCTGCGCGATCGTCTTGGAGACGGCGGGCTGGCCGACATTCAGGAGTCGGGCGGCCCCCGAGAAGGAGCCCGATTCCACGACCTGCACGAAGGTGGCCATCGCCTGATACCGGTCCACGCCATGCCTCCCTGGAATGAGCGTTATCGCCTCGGGCCTTCTGCCCTGTCCATCGCGGGAGGCGCATCAATCCGGCCGTCTTCACCGCGCAACTGCGGTGGCCCCGCCGGAGCAACGCGGACATGTTCGAGGTCTATGCCTTCGCCACGCCCAACAGCATCAAGGTCCTCATCGCGCTGGAGGAACTTGGTCTCCCGTACCGCCTCCACGGCGTGAACGTGCGTCAGGGCGAGCAGAAGGCGCCCGAATTCCTGGCGCTGAACGCGAACGCGAAGGTGCCGGTGCTGATCGACCCGGCGGCGGCCGATGGCCGGCTGGTCCTGACCGAGTCCGCGGCGATCCTGGTCTACCTCGCCGAGACGAGCGGCCGCCTGATGCCGCCGGACGGCGAAGGCCGGGCGCGCGTGTTCGAGCAGCTGTTCTTCCACGCCTCCGGGCTCGGCCCGGCCTTCGGGCAGGCGGGCTTCTTTCAACGCCAGGCCGCCGAGCCGCAGCCGCTCGCCATCGCCCGCTTCTCGGCGGAAGCGAACCGGACGCTCGGTGTACTCGACGGGGTCCTGGCCGAACGCCGCTACGTCGCCGGCGACGCCTTCACGGTGGCCGACATCGCCCATTTCGGCTGGCTCTGGCGACGCGACTTCGCGGGCGTGAGCTTCGAGAACACGCCGCATGTCGCCCGCTGGTACGACGCGATGGCCGCGCGTCCCGCTGTCCAACGCGCGATCGAGCGGGTGAACGCGCTCGTGCCGCAGGCCTGACCGGTCGCACGCCACCGGACGCGCTCCGGGCCGGTCCATTCCCGCAAGCCAGTAGCAGCGCAAGCCAGCTCGCCAGCCTGTCGCACGAGGCACAAACCCATGACCCTGCAATCCAAGCTCGACGCGTTCAAAGCCGATTTCGAGGCCGGCAAGCCCCCCTACAACGTCCCGCCCTCGGTGATCCGGACGATGCACCGGGCCACCGCGGAACTGATCGCCACCGGCGCCGCGACCCGTGCCCTCAGGGCCGGCGACCGGGCGCCGGCGTTCACGCTCAACGACCCGGAGGGGCAGACCGTCTCCTCAGACGCACTGCTGGCGCGCGGGCCGCTCGTGATCAGCTTCTACCGCGGCGTGTGGTGCCCCTACTGCAACATGGAGCTCCGGGCGCTTCAGGAGGCGCTGCCACAATTTGAGAAGCTCGGGGCGAGCCTCGTTGCCCTCTCGCCGCAGACGGCGGCCAACAGCCGGAAGTCGGTCCGCCAGAATGCCCTTGAATTCCCGATCCTGTCGGACCCGCACAACGCCGTCGCGGCCGCGTTCGGCCTGCGCTTCGCGCTGCCCGATTATCTGGTCGATCTCTACATGAGCCTGAAGAACGACCTGCCGGCGTTCAACGGCGACGCGAGCTGGACCCTGCCGATGCCCGGACGCTTCGTCGTCGGGCAGGACGGCGTGATCCTCTACGCCGAGGTGAACCCCGACTACACCCGCCGTCCCGAGCCCGAGGACATGCTGCCGGCGCTCCGCCGCGCCGCCTCCGTTCCCGCCTGACAAGACACGGCCGCAAGGAGATCCAGGATGTCCCAAACCTTTCTCGTGACCGGTGCCAGCAAGGGCATCGGGCTGGCGCTGGCCCACCGTCTCGCCGGCGACGGCCACCACGTCGTCGGCCTTGCGCGCGGAGGCCTCGACGCTTTCCCCGGCACGCTCGTGCCGGTCGACCTCGCCGACGGCGACGCCACTGACGCGGTTCTCGCGGACCTGACCGGACGCTTCGCCTTCGACGGCGTGGTCAACAATGTGGGCTTGGTGCGGCCACAACGACTTGATGCCGTTGAGATGTCCGCGCTGGACGAGGTCCTGCGCATCAACCTCCACCCGGCGCTTCAGGCCGTACAGGCAACCCTGCCGGGCATGCGCCGGCGCGGCTGGGGCCGGGTCGTCAACATCGCCAGCCTGACCGTCCTCGGCAGCGTCGAGCGCACGGCCTACGCGGCCGCGAAGGCGGCGCTGGTCAGCTTCACCCGCTCCTGGGCACTCGAACTCGCAACCACCGGGATTACCGTCAACGCGGTGGCGCCCGGACCGACGGAGACCGAGCTGTTCCGGGCCAACAACCCGCCGGGCAGCCCGGGCGAGACGCGCTACCTCGCCGGGGTGCCGATGGGGCGCTTCGGACGGCCGGAGGAGATCGCGGCAGCCATCGCGTTCCTGATGTCGGACGGGGCGGCGTTCATGACGGGGCAGACGCTCTACGTCGACGGCGGTGCCTCGATCGGTCGGGCGGCGCTGTAGCCCCGGACGCGGCTCACCGTGTCGCGGCGGCATCGAGCTCGTTGTCGCCGCCGACCAGCTGCAGGCACCATTCGGTGAAGGCGCGGACCTTGGCGGCGCGATGCTGCCGCGACGGGTAGATCGCGTACAGGGGGAAGGTCTCGTCAGGCCAATCCGGGAAGATCTCGACGAGCCTGCCGCTCGCGACGAAGTTCCGGCTGCCGAGCTGCATGACCTGCGCGATCCCCGCGCCTTCGCAACAGGCGCCGATCATCGTCTCGACGTCCGACACCATCAGGCGCGCCGGCTGCCGCACCGGCACGACCTCGTCGCCGCGGCGGAACTCCCACGCGAAGGGGCGGCCCGTCAGCGGATCCTGATAGTCGATGCAGGCGTGGTCGCGAAGGTCGCGCGGGTGCGCGGGGCGGCCGTACGCAGCCAGGTACGCCGGCGCTGCGACCGTCAGGATCCTTGTTTCCAGGAGCTTGCGCGCGGTGAAGCCCGCCACCGGCGGATCCCCGAACCGCAGCGCCATATCGAACCCGTCGGCGACGAGGTCGCCGATCTGATCGCGCATGATCAGTTCGAGCCGCAGCTCGCGATGGAGCGCGAGGAAGCGCGTCAACTCGCGCGACAGGACGAGGCGCGAGAAAAACGGATCGACATTCACCCGCAGGCGGCCCCGCACCGTTTGAGCGCTGCCCGCAGCTTCCAGGGCCGCCTCCTCGATCCCGTCGAGATGCGGGCCGACCCGCTCCCAGAAGCGACGTCCCTCGTCGGTGAGCCGCAAGGTCCGGGTCGTGCGATCGAGCAACCGCACACCGACGCGGGTCTCCAGACGCTGGATGGCGCGTCCCACACCCGACTGGGTGAGCCCGAGGGCCTCGGCCGCTCGGGTCATGGTTCCGGCCTCGACCACAGCCATCAGAACCGTCACGCCGGCGAGCAGTCGGCCATCGTAAGGCATCGTTCCATGACTCCGAGTCCGGAATGATCTGACAGAACGACGCTAATTCCTGTCCCGACTCTACGCCACATAGAGCCGTGGCAATTCAGAGGAGGCTCTCATGACTGGGCAATCCACGGCGCTCGTCGTCGGCGCTTCGCGCGGACTGGGCTTCGCCCTCGCGGAGGAGTGGCTCGGGCGCGGGTGGCGCGTGATCGCAACGGCACGCGGCCGCTCCGACCAGCTTGAGACGCTCGCGAACCGCTTTCCCGACAGCCTTGAGATCCAGCCGGTCGACATCAACGATGGAAGCTCGGTCCGCGCGCTGCGCGAGCGCTTGAGCGGTCGACGCGTCGACGTCCTGTTCATCAATGCCGGCATCGCCCGCGAAATCGAGGCGAGCCCGGTCAGCGCGCACGAGACGGACTTTCTCGACATGATGCTGACCAACGCCTTCTCACCCGTGCGCGCGGTCGAGCTCCTGCGGGATCTGGTGCCGGCCGGCGGCACCATCGGGATCATGAGTTCCGAGCTCGGCAGCATCGCGAACGCGACCGGCTTCTGGCAGCTCTACGCGTCCAGCAAAGCCGCGCTCAACATGCTCATGAAGGGCTATGCGGCGACGCACTTCGATGACGGGCACGCCCTGCTCCTCGTCGCTCCCGGCTGGGTGCGGACCGAGATGGGCGGCGGCGATGCGGCTCTGTCCGTCGCGGAGAGCATCCCGCGCGTGGTCGACATGATCGAGGCGAACCGCGGCTTGGCCGGGCTGCGCTACGTCGACCGGTTCAACAATCCGCTTCCCTGGTGACCGGCTGACTGCGAGGCGAACCGGACATGCGCCACCCACGCACCACGGCAGGCAGCGTCCACCCGAGGAGATCGGCGACGGTGACCGGAACGGCTCCGGTTGCCGCGCAGAGCCGCCCGTCATCGCTTGGAGCGGTGCTGCCCGAACAGGGATTCGCGACGTACGATCTACGGGCGGCCGCGTCGTTGCAGCGCTCTCAAACGCCGATCGTGACCGAAGCATTGCTGAAGGACTGACGATGGCCCGTATCCTCATCACCGGATCGTCGGATGGCCTCGGGCTCATGGCGGGCCAGCACCTGGCCCGCGAGGGCCATGATGTCGTGCTGCATGCGCGGAACACCGATCGCGGCGAGGTCGCGCGACGGGCGCTTCCGAACGCCGCCCAGATCGTCATCGGCGATGTCGTCACGATCGCCGGCATGCGATCCGTGGCCGAGCAGGCCAACGCGATCGGGCGCTTCGACGCCGTCATCCATAATGTCGGCATCGGCTATCGCGAAGCGCGCCGGCTGGAGACCCGGGATGGTCTGAGCCATCTCTTCGCAATTAACGTCTTGGCGCCCTACGTGCTCACGGCCTTGATGGAGAGGCCAGACCGCCTCGTCTACCTGAGCTCGGGCATGCATCCAGGCGGTGTCCCGGACATGGACGATCTGCAATGGACCAGACGGCGCTGGAGCGGATCGCAAGCTTACGCGGAAACGAAGTTCCTGAACGTCTTGCTGGCTTTCGGCGTGGCACGACGCTGGCCCGCGGTGCGATCGAACGCCCTCGAACCGGGCTGGGTACCCACCCGTATGGGCGGTCCCGGTGCGCCGGATGATATGGCCGCCGCGCCCGTGACCCAGGCATGGCTGGCGGTCGGGGACGACCCAGCAACCCGTGTCACGGGCCGGTACTTCTATCACCAGCGCGAGAAATTGCCGGAGCCCAGCACCCGTCGCGTCGGGCTGCAGGAGGCTCTGCTGGACCGGTGCGCGACGCTGTCCGGTGTGCCGTTGCCCTAGACAGCCACGCAGCACCTCGGTGGAGCGCCTGAGGTCGGGGATCTTAGGCGCGTACGGCCGTCATATGCCGGACAACGCTCGGCCCGGACGTCCCGTGAAGCGAAGGACGGCCTCCGCGAAGGCGCAGGCCTCCTCGATATGGGCGAAGTGGCCGCTCTGCTCGAAGATTCTCATTTGCGCCTGCGGTAGCAGATCAGCCAGCAACGCCGCGTGGCGCGGGCCGAGAATGAAGTCGTCGGTTCCGGTGACGACGAGCGCCGGAACCTGCAAGGTGGCGAGACGGTCACGAACGTCGAAGACTTGGCCATCGCCGACCAACAGGGTCGCCTGGAGCCGCCGCTGCAGGGTCGCGAGCATGTCGGGCCAGCGCCGGAAGTCCGACATATAGGCCGGAAGGAGGTCGCGCAGCGCCGCGGTATAGGCCGCGTCTGTGCGGATGGTGGGGATCGAGGCCCAGGCCCTCTCGACCGCTTTGGCTTCCGCCGTCTCCGCGTGGCGTGCCACGAAGGCGGCGATCTCAGCGCTCGCATCGGCCATGAAGGCGCCGCCTGTGTAGGCAGCGCCGGCATACATGATCAGACCCGCGAGTCCTCCTGGCCGCTTGAGCGCTGCCTCCAGCACCACGAAGGCTCCGTGCGAATGACCGAGAAGGTAAGGATCGGGGATACCGGCCGCGTCGATGAACGCGAGCAGCTGTTCGGAGAAGCGGTCTACGCTGTACCCCTGGGGATGGGTCGCCAGGCGTCCGGACGATCCTGTGCCGATCGGGTCCAGATACACCATGGTCAGGCTCTCTTCGAGCAGAGGCAATCGCAAGTAGCTGGCGTCTATGCCGGGGCCACCGGCATGCGCGATGCAATAGGGTCCGATGCCGGAGACGTGATAATGTTGAGCCACGCCGTTCACGGCGATGCTGTGCGTGCCAGGCGCTAGGACCGACGGCATGAACATCCTTTCGCATCTCAAATGGCGGGACATGGTACCCACAGATTCGCGTCTGTGATCTTCAGATGGTGCCAGGAGTGCTGTGCGACTCCGTTCTCGACTCGTCAGCGGGCCTCGATCCGTACGCGGACGCGGTGAATATCCGAAGCGGGGTGATGTCTAAGGGCAGCATAACCTCAGGCGGCCCGCTTTGATCGTCTGCCGAGGTCGTCGATATGCGTCATTCTTTGCTGGTCTTCGCCGAGCAGACCAGTCTTTCATCGGGGCTGGCCATCGACCCCACCAGGCCAAGCGTCAGTGCCTCGTTCACGAAAAGCATCATCGATCGGCGTGGCCGATCCTGATTTCGAGGTTTCTCGGCCTTGATAAGCGCCGCTTCTCGGGTCGCGCCGTGCATACTGAAGAGCAGGAATCTCAAAATTCCTCACGCTTGAAAGGCCGTCCTGCGTTTCACGAATGAGGCCCCCCTGAGGAAATCCGGGCCGTCTTTTCGACGCACCGCTTATATGCGGATTTATTTTCAGAAACCACCAAGTTCGAACCACAGCACCTGTTTTGAACGATAACGCACGCCGCGCGGGTTCCACGATCGCAAGTTTTTGGCGAGACTATCCGGCGTTGATGATGGCAATACCCTCGGTGCTCGTGTCCAACGCGGAAGACATCCACCTGCATGCACGCTCAAGGCCTTTCGGACTTCCGCCGTGCGCCGTCGATCCCGAGGTCGGATTGTGGCTCCAGCGATCTGACCAGGCTCGTGGCTTGAGCGCGGTAGGCGCTCGGATCGCACCCGTAAGCGATCTTGAAGGCGTGCGAGAAGTAACTGCGGCTTGCGTAACCGACGCTCTCAGAGATGACCTTCACGGGCATGGGCGAGGACGTCAGCAGCTTGGCTGCCAGTTGCAGACGCGCCCGCTGCAGATACTCGATCGGGCCCTCGCCGAATGTGGCGGAGAAGCGCTCGGCGAAACCGGAGCGGCTCATCCCACAGAGCGCAGCCAGACTATCGACCGTATGCTGCGCCCCAGGCGCGTCGAGGACAGCCGCGATCGCCGGGACCAGCCTCGGATCGCGCAGCGCTTCGAAGATCGGCGATTCAGCGCCTTTCTCCTTCAGATGGATCCGAAGCAGGATCGTCAGGCACTGCTTCATCAGCGCACTCGTCACCTCCTGCGTACCAAGACTTGGATTGACCAGTTCCTCGATCATGAAAGCGAAGGCGTGGCGCAGCCTGTCGCTGCCGGATAAATCTTCAATCAAGGCGTTGTGCAGACGGTCGAAAAGACCGAGTGCGCCGGCATATCGCGCCGCGATAGAGCCGCAGGCCAGTAAAATGTCCCGTCTTCCATCGCCCGCCGTCAACGCAATAAGGCCATCCGGAAGAACTCTGCGCGCGTCTTCGGCCGTAACCGTTCGGGTAGCTCCCGCGAAACCAATTGAGTGCCGCATGCCGCGCGGTGGGATCACCATACAATTCGGCCCGAAACGCAGCGGTTCTTGACCTTCGACCACGATCGTTCCTGAGCCCGCAAGAACGTAATGGACAAGAATCGCGTCCGTCATGCCGTTCTTCGCCAGCTGCCACCCGGTCTGGATCTCACAGAATGCGAACGCATGGACCTGCACAGACAAAGTCGAGAACAGGCGCGGAAGAATATCGCAGGACATGGGCACTCCGTGCGCTCTTAATGGTGAACTAATGTCAGCGTCTTCAGTCGACGATCCAGGTCATCACGATAAGCAACTTCGCGATTGGCTTTTCCCATATGGCTTGTCGATCCCATAATTCATCAATGTACGACCACGTATTGGATCAAAACACACGAAGGGCGCCCGCTATCATGAAGATGAACGCGATCAGATCCAGGCGTCGCTTGCACCCATGGCCGGTGCGGATCATGCACTGGACGAACGCCGTGGCGATGGTGGTGCTGATCGGCTCCGGCTGGGGCATCTACGACGATTCCGTCATTATTCACGGCGTGTACTTTCCCAAGGCGATCCGCCTTGGGTCTTGGGCCGCCGAGAGCCTGCTCTGGCACTTCGCCGCGATGTGGCTGCTGGTTGCCAATGGCGGCGCCTATCTCGTCTACGGCGTCGCGACCGGGCGCCTGCGCGAGCGCCTCCTGCCGATCCGCCCGAGCGACATCGTGCAGACGGTCCGCGACACGCTGCGGCTCAAGCTCGCGCACGAGGACCTGACGACCTACAACGCGGTCCAGAAGATCCTCTACATCGTCGCCATCCTGGCTGGCATCAGCCAGGTCGTCAGCGGGCTGGCCATCTGGAAGCCGGTCCAGTTCTCCGGCCTCGTCGCGCTGCTCGGCGGCTTCCAGGGCGCGCGCCTCGTCCACTTCGCCGGCATGGCGGTGCTGGCGGGCTTCCTTGCCATCCACGTCGTGCTCGCCCTGCTCGTGCCGCGCACGCTATGGGCGATGCTGACCGGCGGCCCGGTCCGCCAGCCGGCCCTCCCGGCCGTGGCCCGGGAGGCGGCGCGATGAGGTCGCCGTTCCGCCCCCGCACGGTGCCGGATCCCGGCATCCTCGACGACCACCGCCCCCTGGTCCGGCGGATCGAGCGGCGCGGTCTGCTGCGCGGCGGCCTGACGCTGGGCGCGCTCACCATGCTCACCGGCTGCGACGTGACCGACACGACCGCGGTCGGCCGGGCGCTGCGCGCGGTCTCGGACTTCAACGACGGCGTCCAGGCCGCCCTGTTCGATCCCCGCAAGCTCGCGCCCGAGTATCCCGCCTCCCAGGTCCTGAAGCCGCCGCGCTTCAACGCCTACTACGACGTCGAGGACGTGAAGCCGATCGACGGCGCGGCGTGGCGGCTCGAACTCGCCGGTCTGATCTCCGACAAGCGGCCCTGGACGCGTCGGCAGATCGCGGAATTGCCCGAGCGCGAGATCATCATCCGCCACGTCTGCGTGGAGGGCTGGGATTATATCGGGCAGTGGTCGGGCGTGCCGCTCCGCGCCTTCTTGGAGCGCGTCGGCGCCGACCTCACCGCCAAGTACGTCGCCTTCAAGACGGCCGACGACTACCCGAGCAGCATCGACATGGCCAGCGCGCTGCACCCGCAGACGCTGCTCGCCACCCGCTATGCCGGCGCGGAGCTGCCGGACCCCTACGGGTACCCGCTGCGCCTGCGCACCGCGGTCAAGCTCGGCTTCAAGAATCCGAAATGGATCACGGCCATCGAGGTGACCAACACCTATCCCGGCGGCTACTGGGAGAATCGCGGCTTCAACTGGTTCGCCGGCCTATGAGTGCCCGCGCGATCCGGTGCGCCCGGGGCGTCGTCCTGCTGACGCTGGCCCTCGCCGGGCCGGGTCAGGCGCAGACGGCCGGTCCCTCGCCGGCCCCCGACCACATGCCGAAGCCCGGCATGACCGCCCCCGAGATGGCGGGTCGCGCGGCCGGCCGGTTTCCCCAGCCTGTGCGCGTCGGCGATCTCCCCGGCCGCCTCCTGCTTCAGCCGGAGGAATCACAGCCCGTGCTCGGCCGCGTGACGGGGCTCGTCCGCCGCAACGACGGCGGCGCCGACGTGATCGTGCGCCTCGACGGCGTCCTCGGGCTGACCTGGCTCGGACTCCAGCCGGTCGCCTGGAGCGGGGTCGGATCCCGCCTCGTGGCCGTGCCGGCCGAAGCGGTGGCGCTGCTCGGCGAGCACGTCGCCCTCATGGGCCTGACGCCGGAGCGCCTGCACGCGCTGCCGGCCTTCGCGCCCGGCTCGGCCACCGCGGTTCAACCAGACGAGACGCTCCGCCTCGGGATCGTCCGGCCCTTCCATTGATCACGGAGGAATCTTGGAGATGGCACCAGGACCGACGTCCGGATCGTCCGCCACCTGCGCGATCGGCGTGATGGCCAAGGCGCCGCGCAGCGGCCGCTCCAAGACGCGGCTGTGCCCGCCGCTGACGCCCGACCAGGCCGCACTCCTGAGCGGTGCCTTCCTGCGCGACACGACCGCCAACATCCTGGAGGCGGCCCGCTCCGCGCCGATCGCCGCCTACGCGGCCTACGCGCCGCGCGGCGCCGAGGCGCTGGTCAGCCCCCATCTGGTCATCGGAACACAGCTCGTCCCGGCGGACGGCGACATCCCGGCCCCGGCGGCAGTCGAGGGTTTCGGCCGCTGCCTGCTGCAGGCCGTCGGAGGCATGCTCGCGGAGGGCCATGCAGCGGCTTGCGTCCTCAGCGCCGACATCCCGACGCTGCCGACGCGCCTCCTCGTCCAGGCCGCCCGGATCCTGCTGGCGCCGGGGGACAGGGCCGTGCTCGGCGCCTGCGACGACGGCGGCTACTACATCCTCGGCCTCAAGCAGGCCCATGCCCGCCTCTTCGCCGACATCGCCTGGAGCACCGATACCGTCGCGGCCGCGACTCGCGCCCGGGCGCACGAGATCGGCCTCGCCCTCGTCGAGCTGGACCCCTGGTACGACATCGACGACGCGGCCTCGCTCGCGCAGCTCTGCGCCGATACGTCCGGCTACGCGGCGCCGGCGACGCGCGCGGTCCTGGCGCGGCTCACGGAGACGTCGGAGGCCGTGCCGGCATGACCCGGCTTCTCGCCAGCCCCGCGCACCGGCTCGCGGCTCTCGGTCTCGGGCTGCTCGTCGTGAATGTCGGCGCGCTCGCGATCCACGTGCCGGGCGCCGACACGGTCGGCTCCGTGGCCCGCGCCAACGTCTTCGTCGGCGTGGTCGCGGTTGGTCTCGGAATCTACCTCCTCGCCGTGCGCTTGGTGCTGCGGGAGCGGCTGCCGCCCGCGGCCCTGTGGACGATCCTCGGCTTCGCCGTGGCGATGCGGGCCGCGCTGCTGCCGGCGCCGCCGTTCCTGTCGAGCGACATCTACCGCTACGTCTGGGACGGGCAGGTCCAGGCTGCCGGGATCAACCCCTACCGCTACATCCCGGCCGATCCGGCTCTCGAACGGCTGCGCGATGCGGCGGTCTACCCGCTGATCAACCGCAAGGACTACGCACGCACGATCTACCCGCCCGCGGCGCAAATGGTCTTCGCCGCCGTGGGCCAGGTCTCGCACGGCGTCACCGGGATGAAGCTGGCGATGCTGGGCTTCGAGGCCCTGGGCGTGCTCGCCATGCTCGCGATCCTGCGGGGCGCCGGCCTGCCGTCGGCCCGCATCCTGATCTACGCCTGGAACCCGCTGGCCCTGTGGTCCTTCGCCTGCGACGGGCATGTCGATGCGGTGGCGATCGGCCTCCTCGGCCTCACGCTGCTGGCTCGCACCCGCCGTCGGTACGGGCTCGCGGGTGCGCTGCTCGGCGCGGCGACGCTGGTGAAGCTGTTGCCCGTCGCGGTGGCGCCGGCCTTCGTGCGCGGTGGCCGGCTGTGGCGGCCGATGCTCATCGGGGCCGCCGTGATCGCCGTCCTCTACCTGCCCTATCTCGGCGCCGGCCGGGACGTGCTCGGCTTCGCCGGGGGCTACGGGGCCGAGGAAGGGTACGAGACCGGCGCGGGCTACTGGCTGCTCGCCGGGCTCGGCCATCTGGGGCTCGGTCTTCCGGGCTTGCTGCGGACCTATCTGGTCTGCGCCGGCCTGACGCTCGCCGCGCTCGCGCTCTGGATCGCCTTCGGCCGTGACCGGGCACCCGCGCCCGACGCGGTCGCGCTGTGCGGCGATGCCGGGCTCCTGGCCGCCCTCACCACCTGCGCGGCGAGCCCGCATTACGCTTGGTACTATCCCTGGCTGGCGCTGCCCGCGGTGGTCGCCCCGGCCCCGGCCCTGATCTGGCTCGGCGCGGCGCCGATCCTGTTCCTGATCGATCCGTTCAACGACCGCTTCCTCTGGCCGTCGCTGGTCTTCGTCCCGGCCCTCGTCCTGGCCGTCCGCGCGCTGTGGCAGACCCGCACCGCGCCTCAGGCCTCCCTCCCGCAAGGAACCGCCCGATGACGGCCTCACCCGCCCTGAAGGATCCGCGCCGCTACTTCGAGGCGATCGGCGCCGACCGCGCCTCCGAGGCCGTAGCGCCGCCGGTCTGCCTCTATTTGGAGGTCACGAACCGCTGCAACCTGCTGTGCGAGACCTGCCCGCGCACCTTCGAGGCCCTGGAACCCCCGGCCGACATGAGCTGGGCGCTGTTTACGCGGATCGTCGACCAGGTGCCGAACGTCGCCCGGGTCGTGCTCCACGGGGTCGGCGAGCCGATGCTGGTGAAGGACCTGCCGCGGATGGTCCGCTACCTGAAGGACCGCGGCACCTACGTCCTGTTCAACACCAACGGCACCCTGATGCAGCCGAAGCGCTTCCGGGAGCTGATCGATACCGGGCTCGACGAGTTGCGCGTCTCCCTCGACGCTGCCGACCGGGCCTCGTACCGCAGGGTGCGCGGCAAGGATTTCTTCGACCGGATCGTGCGCGACGTCGGCAGGTTCGTCGCGTTCCAGAAGGCGTCCGGCGCCACGACGCCCCGGGTCTCGCTCTGGCTGACGGGCCTCAAGGAGACCGTGGACCAGCTCCCGGCCTTCGTCCGACTCGCGGCCGAGATGGGCGTGACCGAGGTGCACCTGCAGCGCCTCGTCTTCGACGAGGCCGGGTACGGCATGGCACGCGCCGACCTGTCGCTGTTCGAGAGCGCGCAGACCGAGGAAGCTGCGGCGATCGCGGAGGCCGAGGCTCTGGGCCGCGCGCTGGGTGTGACGCTCGACGCCTCGGGCGCGACCGAGCCCGGGATCAGCCTGAAGCAGCAGGAGGACCGCGCCTGGGCCACCTGTCGGCGACCCTGGTCCTTGATGTACGTCACCGCCCACGGACGGGCGCTGCCCTGCTGCATCGCGCCGTTCTCGATGCGCGGCTACGCCAACTACACGCTGGGCGACGCGACGCAGTCCACGCTCCGGGAGATCTGGAACGGCGCGGCCTATCGCGATTTCCGCTCCGAACTCCTCTCCGACGCGCCGCCGATGCCGTGCCGCAACTGCGGCCTGCGCTGGAGCCTCTGAGCGATGCATCCGGTCAGCATCGTCATCCCGACCCTGAACGAGGCCGAGGCGATCGGTGTGGTGATCCGCGAGATCCCCCCGGCTTACGCGGGCGACATCATCGTCGCCGACAGCGGCTCGACCGACGGGACGCAGGCTATTGCCCGGGCCGCGGGCGCCCGGGTGATCGAGGCCGTGCGCGGCTACGGCCGGGCCTGCGCCCTTGGGGCGGCCGCCGCCGACCCGGCCTCGCGGGTGATCGTCTACCTCGACGGGGACGGTGCCGATCGTGGCGATCTGATCGACCGGATCGCCGGGCCGGTGCTCGCCGGCAGCCACGACCTCGTCCTCGCCTCGCGCACCCTTGGGAGCCGCGAGCCCGGATCAATGCTCTGGCACCAGGTGCTCGCCGGCCGCCTCGCCGGCCTCGGCATCGGCCTGCGTTACGGCGTCCGGTACACCGACATGTGCGCCTTCCGCGCCATCGACCGCGCGGCGCTGCGCGGTCTCGACCTGCGCGAGCTGACCTACGGCTGGAACATCGAGATGCAGATGCAGGCCGCGCGTGCGGGCTTGCGCATCCGCGAGGTGCCGATGCCCTACCGGCGCCGGCTGGGTGGATCCTCGAAGGTCGCGGGCTCGCTCGGTGGCACGCTGCGGGCCGCCACGCGGATCGGCGCGACCTACCTGCGCGTCGCCGCAGGGCCAGTGCGGGGAGCGTGAGTTGGCGATGGCGCTCGAAGATGACGCCGGACCGGGCCTGTGGGCCGGCACCCGGACGGAGGAGGCCGTCCCCGACACAGGGCAGGATTACGGGATCGCTACGTCGCGTACGTTCGCTTTGGCGGCGTATCTGGACCGCTGGTCGGGCTGTGCGCACCACGCCCTCGCCGCATCCGATTCGGAACCGCTGACGCTCACCGCGTTGCTACGCCTTGCCGGCCCGGAGGATCGTCTGCGCTGGCGGGAGGCCGATCTCGGCTACGCCGAACCGCGCGGCGCCTCCTGGCTGCGCGCCACCGTAGCCGCCCGCTACCACCGGCTCGAGGCGGACGACGCGCTCGTCAGTGCAGGCGCGCAGGAAGCGGTGACCTGCGTCCTGAGCGCGCTCCTCGGTCCGGCAGACCACGCGGTGGTGGTCGTGCCTATCTACCAGCCCTCGGAACTCGTCGTAACGCGGCTGTGCGCGGCCGATGGCATCGCTCTTCACCCGGACCGGCACTGGAAGCTCGACCTCAACCGACTCGCGGCGGCCATTCGACCGAACACCCGGCTGGTGCTGATGAATTTCCCCAACAGCCCGACCGGTGCGGCGCTGGATCTGACGACCCTGGACGGTCTGATCGAGCTCTGCCGCCGGCACGGGCTCTGGCTCGTCAACGACGAGGTCTACCGCCAGACGGATCTCGATCAAGAGCGCGCCGTCCCGCCCGTCGTCGACCTGTACGAGCGCGGGATCTCCATCAACGGGCTGTCGAAGGGATTCGGGCTTCCGGGCCTGCGCGTCGGCTGGGCCGCCTGTCGCGACCGCGTGCTGCTCGACCGCATCCTCGCGGCCAAGAATCTGCTGTCGAGCTGCCTCGCCGTGCCGAGCCAGATCCTGGCGCATGTAGCGTTGCGGGCCGAACCGCGCCTGACCGGCCGCGCCCGCGGAATTGGGCACAGCAACCATCGCCGCCTGCGGAGGCTGCTCGACCGCTACCCGGACCTGTTCGATCCGGATGAGCCGACCAACCTGGCCTTCGCCTGTCCCCGATTCCGCGGGCGGGAGGGGGCGACCACCTTCGCCCGTACCCTCGCGTCCGAGGACGGCGTCCTCGTGCTGCCCTCCACCTTGTGGCACTCGGCATTGGCGTCGATCCCCACGGATCGCCTGCGCCTCGGCCTCGGCCGCGTCGGCAGCAGCGCGGCGCTCGGGATCCTCGCGGATCACCTGCTGAGGCGCGCCGGCCGATGAGCACCGAACGCCTCGACATCTGCGACCCGGTGCCTGTCCCGGCCGTCATCACCCCGGGGCGCCCGGAGATCCCGTTCCTGGTCAGCCTCAATGAGGACGCAGCCGACGCGATCCGGGCGCGGATGACTTCGGTCGCCGTCGCCGGGGGGCGGACGCTGTTCGAGGAGGGGGATGAGGCTGACGCGCTCTACACGCTGGTCAGCGGCGCAGTCGGCCTCTCGACCCGCGACCCGCGCGACGGCAGCGTTCGCCGCCTCACCCGCCTGTCACCACCGGATACCGTGGGCGAACTTGCCCTGCTCACCGGCGAGCCCCGCTCGATCACGGCGACGGCCCTGCGCGACACCCACCTCCTGCGCCTCTCCCGCGCGGCGTTCGCGGATCTGATCGCCACCCACCCCGGGACGCTGCTCTACTTCGCCCGGATCCTGGCCGCGCAGCTGCGCACCGCCCATACGGGCGTGACCCTGAACCACGCGCCGCGAAGCTTCGCTGTCCTGGCGGCGACCGAGGGCTGTCAGGCGACGGCTTTCGGCGAGCGGCTTGCGCAGGCCCTCGATGCCGCGTTGCCGGGGCGGACCGGCTGCCTCTCCGAATGGCCGCCCGAGGCCGACGAGGCCTGGTTCCACCGCTACGAGCAGGCCCACGACCGCACGGTCTTCGTCGCCCACCAGATCGATTGCCGATGGTGCCAGCTCTGCCTGCGCCATGCCGACCACGTCCTGCTGCTGGCCGAGCCCGGCGCGCCGCCGAGGCCCGGCGCTGCGGCCTACTTAGCCTCGATTCGCTCCCACTGGATCCGCATGGACCTCGCGGTGGCCCAGCCCGCCGGGGCGCGCCTTCCGCGCCCTCTGCATCCGGATGTCGCCGCGCTCCCGTTCTCCCTGCGGCTCCAGGCGCGCGAGAACCATGATGGCGACTTCGCCCGGCTGGCCCGGATCGCGTCCGGTCATGCCCGCGCCCTCGTCCTCGGCGGCGGCGGGGCCCGCGGCCTCGCCCATCTCGGCGTCCTGCGGGCGCTCTTCGAGGCGGGGCTCGACATCGATCTCGTAGGCGGCACCAGCATGGGCTCGATCCTGGCCGCCAGCGTCGCCCTGGACTGGAGCCTCGACGCCATCGAGACCCACACGGTCGCGTCCTTCGGGCGCAACCCCCTCGACGACTACACCCTGCCGTTCCACGCCCTGACGCGCGGGGCCAAGGTCGATGCCGGGCTGGCCGCGCGGTTCGGGGATGCCCGCGTCGAGGATCTCTGGCGCCCGTTCTTCTGCGTATCCTCGAACCTCAGCACCGGCACGGCCATGGTCCACTGGGCCGGCCCTCTCGACCGGGCGATCCGCGCCAGCATCGCCATTCCCGGCTTGCTGCCCCCGGTGGCGAGTGCGGACGGCATCCTCGTGGATGGCGGCATGATGAACAACCTGCCCGCCGACGTGATGGCCGATCTCGACCGCGGGCCGGTCCTCGCGGTGGATGTCGGCAGCGACACCGCCTTCCAGGTCATGCCGCGGCAGGGCCGGGGCGCGCGGGCGTTCCGCCGCTTCCTCGGCATCTCGGACCAGCTCCCCGGCATCGCCCACTTGCTCCTGCGCTCCGCCATGGTGTCGAGCGACGCCCAGACCATGGCAGCCGTCACCCGCGCCGCCGTCCTGCTCAAGCCCGCCCTGGCCGGGGTCGACCTGCGGGCATGGTCGAGCTTCGAGACGACGGCCGAGCTCGGCTATCGCTGCGCCCGGGAAGCGCTGGACTCGGGCCGTCTGCGAGCCTGGACATGAGCCGCTCCGGTCCTCGCGCCGGTGTGGCGCCCGATCGACCGGTCATCCGCACGGTTTTTTGGAGGCCCTGAATGCGTGTCGTCGTCGATCTCAATCGCTGCCAGGGCTACGCGCAGTGCTGCTACGCCGCCCCTGAGCATTTCGAGCTGCGCGGTCACGAGATCCTGTTCTACGACCCCGCGCCACCGGACGCGAAGCGGTCGCAGATCGAGCGGGCGCAGCAGGCCTGCCCCGTCCGCGCCATCGAGATCGAGCCCGCCGGCCTCTCCGAGGAGGGCGAACCGTGACCGAGGTTCAGCGACCGGGCATCGTGGTGGTGGGCGCCTCCCTCGCCGGGCTGCGGGGCGCGGAGGCGCTGCGGGACCGCGGCTATGACGGGCCCCTGACCCTGGTCGGGGATGAGCCGCATCGGCCCTACGACCGGCCACCCCTGTCCAAGCACGTCCTTGCGGGCGAGCTTCCCCCAGAGGCGACCGCGCTTCCGCAGCTCAGCCGGTTGCGGGCGCAGTGGCGGCTCGGGCGGCCCGCCGTCGCGCTGGACCGGGAGCGCCGGGTGCTGCACCTCGCCGACGGCGCGACACTTCCCTATGCGAAACTCCTGATCACCATCGGCGCGAGGGCGAGGACATGGCCCGGCGAGGGGGCCGATCTGGCCGGGATCTTTACGATCCGGACCCTGGAGGATGCCCGCGCCCTGTGGAGCGCGCTGGCGTGTCGGCCGAACCGGGTGATCATCGTTGGCGGCGGCCTGATCGGCTGCGAGGCGGCCTCGTGCTGCCGCGACCTCGGCCTGGCGGTGACGCTCGTCGATCCCAACCCGACGCCGCTCGCCCGCCTGCTCGGAACCACGATCGGTGCCACCCTCGCCGAACGGATGCGCGGCGCCGGGGTCGATTTCCGCCCGAAGACGACGGTCCGCGCACTCTCGGGCGAGGCCGGGCAGGTCCGCCGCGCGCACCTCGCAGGGGGAGAGGTTCTCCAGACGGATCTCGTCATCGTCGCCCTCGGCGCCACGCGCGACACCGGCTGGCTCGCTGCGGCGGGCCTCGCCGCCGATGCGGGTGGCCTGACCTGCGACGGAGCCTGCCGCGCGATCTCCATCGCGGGGGAGCCCGACCCTGACATCTACGCGGCCGGCGACGTCGCGCGCTGGCCGAACCCGCTCTACGGCGACCGTCCGATGACGGTGGAGCATTGGGGCAACGCGGTGGACCAGGCCCGGCACGCGGCGGCCAACATGATGGCCGCCCCCTCCGCCCAGCAGCCCTACCGGCATCTGCCGGCTTTCTGGTCGAGCCAGTTCGGCCTGAACATCAAGCTCGCCGGCCACACCGCGGGGGCGGATGCACTCGCGGTCGTCCAGGGATCGCGGGCCTCGCACCGGTTCCTAGCCGTGTATGGCAAGGCCGGTCGCAGCATTGCCGCCGTCTCCTTCGACGAGGCGCGCTGGCTGCCCGCCTATGCCGAGGCCGTCGCCGCCGGGGCGCGCTTTCCTCCGTTTCCCGATGCCATCGACCAGCCGCGGGTCGAGCGGCTGGAGCCGGGCTTCCCCGCGGCGCGGCCCCCTGCCCATCGCGCCGCGCCGGCGCTGGAGGCTAGCCATGTCTGACGAGACGCTCTTCGCGCAGGTGCTGGACCCGAAAAACCGGGCGGATCCCTATTCCCTCTACGCCAGGATGCGCGAGACACCTGTGTCCCGGCAGGCGGATGGCAGCTACCTCGTCAGCACCCATGGGGCGCTCAAGAGCCTGATCTTCGATCCTCGGCTGAGTTCGGAAGACCTGCCGCCCTCGCGTCGGCCCGCCACGGGCAACCCCCTGAAGGACTGGATCCTCAACCCGATCCGGAACCGCGTGGTGAACGCCCACCGTCCGCTGATCTTCCGCGATCCGCCCGACCACGACACCCTGCGCGGCTTCGTGATGAAGGAGTTCACGATCGCCCGGGTGCGCGATGCCCACGCCAAGGTCGCGACGCTCGTGGATGCCTTGATCGACAAGTGCCGGGGCCGCGACACGGTCTGCCTCGTGGACGACCTGTCCTATCCGCTGCCGGTGGCCGTCATCTGCGAACTCCTCGGCGTGCCCGAGGCCGACGAGCGGCAATTCCATGCCTGGGCGACACGCCTCGCGACGGCCCTGGAGCCCGACGCGCGCCACGACGAGGCGGGACGACGCGAGATCGCCGCCACCTTCGACGCGATCTCGGACTAC
Source organism: Methylobacterium sp. GXF4 (assembly GCF_000272495.1). Taxonomy (NCBI): domain Bacteria; kingdom Pseudomonadati; phylum Pseudomonadota; class Alphaproteobacteria; order Hyphomicrobiales; family Methylobacteriaceae; genus Methylobacterium; species Methylobacterium sp. GXF4. The sequence continues at coordinate 37,208 of NZ_AKFK01000069.1, forward strand.
ATGCGCCGGCTGATCCGCGAGAAGCGCCGCCATCCGGCCGACGACATGCTCAGCGGCCTCGCCGCCCGCGGCGGCCGGGGCAGGCCGGCCATGGGCGACATCGACCTGATCTCCACGGCGATCCTGCTCCTCGTCGCGGGCCATGAGACGACCGTGAACCTCATCACCAACGGGATGCTCACGCTGCTCCGACATCCGGACGAGCTCGAGAAGCTGAAGGCCGACCCCGAGCGGGCGCCCCGCGTGATCGAGGAGATCCTGCGCTACGAGCCCCCCGTCCATTTCCGGACCCGCAAGGCGCTCGGCGCCATCGCGGTGGCGGGCGCGACGATCCCGGCCGGATCCCCGGTGGTCCTGATGCTCGCGGCCGGAAACCGCGATCCGGCGCGGTTCACGCAGCCGGACCGGTTCGATCCCGACCGGAACGACAACCAGCATTTCGGGTTCGGCGGCGGCCTACACTACTGCGTGGGCGCGCCGCTGGCGCGCATCGAAGCCGAGATCGCCCTGGTCACCCTGTGCCGGCGCCTCGTCGCGCCGCGGCTCCTCGACGATCCACCGCCCTACCGGGCCGGCGCTTCCCTGCGCGGTCCGAAGAACCTCGGCATCGCCATCGCGGGGATCGCTTGATCGACCAGGCTCGAGTGATTCCGAGGCGAAGCCGAGAATGGTTGCACGGCTCATGCCCGGGTGGGTTGTTTCTCTCAGAGTAGGCGGTGTGGATTGGGTGTGAGCCGCTGCCTGGGTTTACGGAGAAGGTCGGCCAGGCCTTCAGGCCCGTCGGTCACTTCCGCACCGTCACGTCCTGGCGGCCATCGAAGCCCGTGTATCGCGCTTGGGGGCGCCTCCACGCTTCGGTGCCGCGGCGGCCAGCGCGATCGGCTGGCACGATGGCTTCCGGATCGAACTTAAGCGCTTTGCGGCGATCGCAACGCTGAGCGCCTGGACGCGCAAGCGGTCCTTATTGTGCAGATCAACGAGGTCCGGCCGCTCTCCTCCGAGAGCGCCGTCCCCGACCGGCTCCGGGAATATGGCGGCCCGACAAGCACGAGCGGCCTGTCCCGCTCCGAGCGAACGGCATCGCCTGTCCGTCTGCCTGTGCAGGCTGCGGATGCTGGAGCGGGAGCGGGAGGATGACCTGAACCGGTTCGAGGCTGACGTCCGCCACTGCCCGGACATCCAGGATTGCTACCTCATGACCGGCAGTTCGGATTACCTGCTGAAGATCCGAGTGGCCGATGCCGGGGAATACGAGCGGCTCCATCGATCCGTGCTATCGAAGCTGCCCGGCGTGTCCCGGATCCAATCCAGCTTCACGATCCGGAGCGTCGTCGGGCGCTGACCTCGCATCGTGAAGCAACCGCTGGCCCTGATCGGCGCCCCCCGGATTCGCACGCCGCGGGGCGCCGGGTTGATCAGGCGTAGATCGGGAAGCGGGCGCAGAGATCCGAGACCTGCCCGTGGATCGAGCGGATGAGGGCCTCGTCGGACGGGGCCTTGACGATCTGGGCGATCCAGGTGCCGATTGCCCGGAACTCCTCGGCCCCGAAGCCGCGCGCGGTGCCGGCGTTGCTGGACAGGCGCAGGCCCGACGGTGCCTCCGGGGGGCGCTCGTCGAATGGGATCTGGTTCTTGTTCACCGCCAGCCCCGCATGCTCCAGCGCCTTCGCGGCGATGTCGCCGGTGATGCCCTGGTTGACGAGATCGACGAGCATCAGCCCGCAATCCGTCCCGCCGGCGACCAGGCGGATGCCGGCTTCCGCCAGGGTGGCGGCGAGCATACGAGCGTTGTCGAGCACCGCCTGGTTGTAGCCCTTGAATTCCGGCCGGAGGGCTTCGCCGAAGCAGGCCGCCTTGGCGGCCACAATGTGCAGCATCACCGAGCCCTGGACGCCCGGGAAGATGCCGTAATTGATCTTGTCGCTCAGCGCCGCGTCGTTCCACAGCACCAGGCCGCCGCGCGCACCGCGCAGGGACTTGTAGGTGGTCGAGGTGACGACGTGCGCGTGCGGCAGCGGATCGGGATAGATGCCGGAGGCCACCAGCCCGGCGAAATGGGCCATGTCGACGACCAGGTAGGCGCCGACCTCGTCGGCGATCGCGCGCAATCCGGCGAAGTCCAGGACCCGGGCGTAGGCGGACCCGCCCGCGATGATCATCCGGGGCTTGTGCTCACGGGCGAGGCTGCGCAGCTCATCGAGGTCGACGAGCTCGGTCTCGCGATTCACGCCGTACCGGACGATGTTGTAGTCCCGCCCGGTCAAGGTCGCGGGGTGGCCGTGGCTGATATGGCCGCCGGCGGCGGTGTTCATCGACAGGATGGTGTCGCCGAGCTTCAGAAGCCCGAGGAAGACGCCGCCGTTGGCGTTCGATCCGGAATGCGACTGCACGTTCGCGAAGCGCGCGCCGAAGAGTTTCTTGGCCCGCCGGAGGGCCAGGTCTTCGACCGCGTCGGCGAATTCCGCGCCGCCGTAATAGCGTGCGAAGGCGAAGCCCTCGACGGTCTTGTTGGTGAGGACCGAGCCCTGCGCCTCGAGCACGAGGCGGGACACGATGTTCTCGGACGCGATCAGCTCGATCCCCTCCTGCTGGCGGCGCAGCTCCCCGCGGATGGAGGCGGCGAGCTCGGGATCGGCGTCGAGCCCTTCCGTGAAGTAGCCCTTGTGGAGGTATGTCATGTCGCCAAGCCCATGCTGCGCGGGAACAGGGGAGGATGCGGGTCGGCGATCCGTCGCGGCGCCCCGAGGGCGTGCCGGCGACCGCCGCTCCGCGATCCGTGATCGCCCCCGGGATGGGGGTTTTGCCGAGGGCCCGCAAACGAAATATCCTGCGGGCGAGACCAAGCTCAGCTAGGCCTTCGATGTCCCTCTCGCCGCCGCGGCCGTCCCTCCCGTCGCTCAACGCCCTGCGCGCTTTCGAGGCGGCCGCCCGCCACGAGGGCTTCGTCGGCGCGGCGGACGAACTCTGCGTCACCGCGGCCGCGATCGCGCAGCAGGTCCGCGCGCTGGAGGACTGGGTCGGCAAGCCGCTGTTTCACAGGAAGGCGCGGGGCCTGCAGCTCACGAGCGAGGCCCGGGCGATGCTGCCGCGCCTGGTCGCGGCGTTCGATGCCCTGGCCGGCGCGGCGCACGAGCTCCGTCGGCATGCCGATCGCCAGGAGGTCCAGATCGCGGCCCTCCCGTGCGTGGCGCAGCTGTGGCTCTCGCCCCGTCTCGGGGCGATGCGCAAGGCGTTCCCGAACCTCGCATTCTCGGTGGTCGCGCTGGAGAATCCCCCCGACTTCGCCCGGGACCCTTTCGATTTCGGCCTGTTCTTCGCGGACGCGGATGTCCCCCACTGCAGCACCCAGACGCTGGTGGAGGACGAGCTGTTTCCGGTCTGCGCGCCCCAACTCCTGGCCGACCGAGAGGGCAGCCTGGATCTGGCGGGCCTGGCCGACATGACGCTGCTGCACGATGCGCGATGGCGCAACGACTGGGCACGATGGCTGAGGCATGCCGGCGGCAGGCAGGTCGACGCCCGCCGCGGATCGACCTTCTCGCTCTACAGCATGGCCGTGGAGGCGGCGATCGAGGAGGCCGGCATCCTGATCGGCCATAGCAGCCTCCTGCAGGCGCCCCTCGGGGACGGGCGTCTGCTGGCACCGATCGATGGGGCTGCCCTGCGCGGTCCGCCGCTCTCGCTGATCCTGCCCGAGGGGGGCAGGCGCGATGCCGGGACGGAAGCCGTGGTCGCATGGCTGCGTGAGACGGCCCCGGCGCCCGCGGGGCGATGAGCGTCGGCGGAATCCGATCGCCGGCCGGACCTGGTCCGCCTCAGCGATCGCGCATTCCTCGGACCGCCGCCGCGACGCTCCGATCACGGCCAGGTGCGATCCCGACCTGCGAGCCTGCGAGCATCCCGGAACCACGCGGCCCAGCCGGCTCGGCACGTCACCGACGGTCAGCGCAGGGGTACGAGGGCTCATCCGGGACTCTTCGCGGAGCTATCGCCCCTGCCGAGCGGATCATCCCGGCCATCCGTCGTCTGCGTGCGCGAACCGGCGGACCGTCAGAACCCGCCCCTGCCGGTCGATGTCGGCGTTCTCCGTTCCGAACGCCGTGCCGCCTGCTCGCCGATCACCGGCACTGAGCCGGGTGTCCCTAGCGTGCTGCCGCCTGGCCGGCGCCCTGGAGGTATTTGTGCGCCTCCTCCGGGGGAACCATGCTGCCGCCCGTAGCCCAGATGATGTGCGTGGCGGCGTCCAAGCGGTCGCGGTCGAGGTTCAAGCGGGCGCGATAGGCGGCGTCGGCCACGATCCGGGAGGGGCCGGGTGCGCCCGCTACGGCGGAGGGCTCCAGCATCAGGTCCTCGCTGGCCTTGAGCAGGGCCAGGAGGTCGAGCAATTCCTGGTCGGTGATCGTCAGATAGCCATCCACGAGGCGCTGCATGGCCCGGCCGACGAAGCCCGATGGCCGCCCCACCGCCAAGCCGTCCGCGACGGTCGCGTTGGAGATCCCGAAATCCTGGACCGAGATCTCGTCGTGCAAGCCCGTATAGACGCCGAGCAGCATGCAGGGCGAGGGCGTGGGCTCTGCGAAGAGGCAGCGAACCGCATCCCCGAACACCAGCTTGAGCCCGAACGCGACCCCGCCCGGACCGCCGCCGACCCCGCAGGGCAGGTGGACGAAGAGCGGATGCTGCGCATCGACCGGCACGCCGAGGGCGGCGAGTTGCGGCTTCAGCCGCAGGCCCGCGACCGCGTAGCCGAGGAACAGGTCCTTGGAGTGCTCGTCATCGACGAAATGGCAGTTCGGATCGGCCTCGGCCTCGGCACGGCCCTGGGCGACGGCGGCCCCGTAATCGCCGGTATGCTCGACCACCGTCACCCCGGAGGCGCGCAGGCGATCCTTCTTCCACTGCCGGGCATCCGCCGACATGTGGACCGTGGTCCGGAAGCCGATCTTGGCGCTCATGATGCCGATCGACAGGCCGAGATTGCCCGTCGAGCCGACCGCGACGCTGTAATCCCCGAAGAAGGCGCGCACGCTGTCCTCGCCGAGCGCCGCGTAATCGTCGCCGACCGCGATCAGCCCGGCCCCGAGGGCCAGGGTCTCGGCCCGCTTGAGCACCTCGTAGATGCCGCCGCGCGCCTTGATCGAGCCCGAGACCGGCAGGTGGCTGTCCTTCTTCAGCAGAAGCCGGCCCCCGCCCGCATAGCCGTAGCGCCGACGGAGGGCCTCCGCGAAGGCCGGCACCTCGACGAGGTCCGATTCGATGATCCCCGCGGTCGCGGCGAGGTCCGGGAAGAACCGAACGAGCAGCGGCGCGAAGCGCGTCAATCGCGCGCTCGCATCCTCGACGTCGGATATCGTGAGCCCGGCATCGGCGAGCCCGGTCGCGGCGGGCGCGATGCCGGGGTTGAACCACGCGGTCTCCCGGCCGGCGATCAGGTCGCCGATCAGGGGATGGGTGGCGAGCCACGCGTCGAGGGGCCGTCCGTGGATCGCGGGGGCTTGCCGGGTCATCGTGAGGGTCCTGGCTGGTCGGCGCTCCGGCCCGGCGACCTCCGCGGCCGCCGAGCCGCAGCCGGCGGGTCGGGCCGTGTCATAAACCGGGACGCTGCGAGCGCACACCTTCCCGTTGATCGGTGCGGCCTGCACACCGGCCTGATGCTCGCGGCTCCGAAGTCAGACGGCCCGAGCGCCGCCAACCCGATGCTGTTCGTTCCGTCTCGGGCAGCACAGAGTCCCGCGCCGAGGGTGACCCGCACGCCCGGCGTCGCTTGGTGAAAGCCTTCGACTGCTGTTGGGAGATGCGACCGGCGTCAGGCAGCGACGGCGGGCTCGCGCGCCTCCGGCATGACCGGTCCCTCGGAGAGCTCGCCCTCCCATTTCGCCACCGCCGCCGTGGCCACGCCGTTGCCGATGACGTTCGTCATGGTCCGCCCCATGTCGAGGAACTGGTCGATGCCGATCAGGAGCGCGAGGCCGGCGGTCGGCAGATCGAACATCGGCAGGGTCGCGGCGGCGACGACCAGGGATGCCCGCGGCACGCCGGCCACCCCCTTGCTCGACACCATCAGCACCAGCAGCATGGTGATCTGGGTCGAGAGCGGCATGTCGATGCCGTAGGCCTGGGCGACGAACAGAGCCGCGAAGGTCTGGTACATCATCGAGCCGTCGAGGTTGAACGAGTAGCCCAGCGGCAGGACGAAGCCGGTGATGCGCTCGGACACGCCGAACCGCATCAGCTGCTCGATCATCTTCGGGAATGCGGCCTCGCTGCTGGAGGTCGAGAAGGCGATCATCATCGGCTGGCGCAACAAGCGCAGGAGCCGGCCGATCGACTTGCCCAGCACGACGCTCCCGGCCGCGATGATGACCGCCCAGAGCAACGCGAGCCCCAGGTAGAACGCCCCGATGAACTTGCCGTAGGTGATCAGGACGCCGAGACCCTGCGTGGTGATGACGGAGGCCATCGCGGCGAAGACGCCGATCGGGGCGAACCGCATCACGTAATCGGTGAAGCGCAGCATCACCGGGACCAGCTCGTCGATCGCGGTCGCGATGGTGCCGGCCACCGTCCCCTTCAGGCCGGCAAGGGAGAAGCCGAAGAACGTCGAGAAGACCAGGATCTGCAGCACCTCGTTCGTGGCCATCGCCTCAACGATGCTGCTCGGGACGAGGTGCGAGGCGAAGCCCTTCAGCGTCAGGCCGGTGGCCTGGATGTTCGGGTTGGTGCCCACCTCCGGCACCGCGAGGCCGAGACCGTGGCCCGGCTGCACGACATGCGCGATGACGAGGCCGACGAACAGAGAGACGAGCGAGGCGGAGATGAACCAGCCCAGCGCCTTCGCGGCGATCCGCCCGACGGCTCCCCCGGAGGCGCCGAGGCTGGTGATGCCGGACACGATGGTCGCGAAGACGAGCGGCGCGATCACCATCTTGATGAGTCGGAGGAAGACGTCGGACAGGACCGAGAAGTAACCCGCGATCGTCTTGGCCGCGGCGGCATCGGGAGCCAGGGCATGGCAGGCATAGCCGCAGATGATCCCGAGGACCAAGCCGACCATGATGTACAGGGTGAGCCGGTTCGGATCCCGATCCGGGCGGGCATCGACCTGCATGGGCCTGTTCCTCGGTTCTGTGTGCATCGTCTTCATCGCGATGCTTCTACATCCCGGCACGGGTGACCGAGCCGGGGCCGCTGAATCTCCTGGGGATGGCTCCCGCCCGGATCGCGCGGGAGCGATCCGCTCAGAGCTTGGCCAGGGCGCTCGTGCGCGCTTCCGAGGCGGCGGGGTTCTCCCGGTGGCGGATCGCCTCGATCAGCCG
>NZ_AKFK01000070.1:0-102841 GCF_000272495.1 Methylobacterium sp. GXF4
TGACCCTCCCACCCGCCCGGCCGCGCGAGGCAATGCGGCCGTCGCGCATCCCACAATCGCTTGCAGGATTATCCCCCCGGTGAGCGAGGCGCCGCGCCGGGCGACCCCGGCCCAACCCCACAAAGGTTCGCAGCGCGCTGTAACGGTACGTCCAAGACATCCGGACTTAAAGACAAGGAGCGGCAAGCTTCTCGTCAGATCAACGGTTTCCGCCATGAAAAGCAAGATCATCCCCGCCTTTGCAGGAATCGCCATGCTCGCCGGACTGCCGGGTTACGCGCTCGCGGGATGGATGGACAACGTCCCACCCCGTTTCCTGCCCCAGACGCATCAATCGCAACGGACCGAAACGCCTCAGGTCGAAGCTCCGGACGTCGGCCTGACGACCGGATCGATCAGCGCGGTGCCCCGCCGCCCTGCCGCCGCCCGGTCGGCCCCCCCCGCCCAGCACTTCTGAACCTCCCGCGGGGTCCGAACCGCCGGACCGGCCGATTGGGGTGGTACGGGGTGAGGTTCGGCGCGCCGCCCTGCACCGCCTACCGCGCGGAGGGTCAAGTGTGCGGTAGGTTTCCCAGATGCCCGGACAGCACGCGCGCGGATGCCGGGAGCCCGGAACCTGCGCCCTTGCGATGGGCGGCCAGCGCAACAGCCCGAGAACGACGACCGGCTCACGCCTGCGATGCACGCGACCATTCCCCTGTTGACCGCCTTCCAGATTGCGCGCTCGGCAGACGGCCACTCCATGTCCGGGGGCTTGCCAGGGGACCGACGGTGTCGATGCGGCTTCCATGGGTGGCGGCCTCGATCCGGCCTCTGCCTGCCGTTCGGGGACGGCCATTGCACGGCAGGCCGGACGCGCCATGGCGCGGTCCGGCGGGCCCACGAGGAACGGGTCGCCGAGACGCCCGCCCGGCGAGGTCGGTCGGTGGATCGGCCGCCCGACGGAACGAAACCTTGACCCTCAAGACTTGGGACGCGCCGTCTCCCGTGACACTGGCCTTCCGCCCGGATCGAAAAGCTGGCATCGTACCTGCGTGACGTTCTTGATCGCCCTTCGGCGACTGTTGCCGCTCCTGGCGGTACTCAGCCTCGCCCTGACGCCGGTGGCCGCGCCCGCGGCCGCCGCGGGGATGCGCGCGTTCATCATGGCGCAAGCCGCGCCTGAGGCGACCTCGGCCATTGCCCATGCCGAGATGGAGGGGATGGACGTGGGCGACGCGGACATGGCCGACATGCCGTGCTGCCCGCCCGGGAAGGCGGCGAAGCCCGACTGCGCCAAGGCCGGCTGTCCGCTTTTGGCGCTCTGCCTCGCCAGCGTCGCCTCCCTCCTGCCGACCGCGGCGTCCGTCCCGGCCCCGGTGGCGACGCGGACGAGCCGGGTGTGGCCCGATGCGGCGTCCTTCGCCAGCGTGTCCGGCCGCCCGTTACCTGAGCCCCCCCGAGCCTGAGCCCGATGACGCCGGCGTGAACGCCGGCACGACGCCGCGCGTCCACGCGTGGCCATCCATCGCGTTCAGGAGACGAAATCCGTGACCACGTACCCCTTCGCGCGCGCCCTCGGTGCCGCGCTGCTCGGTGCCGCCCTGTCGGTCCCGGCCCTGCCGGCGCTCGCCGGCATCAAGGACTACGCCTTCGTGCTGATCCGGACGGAGGCGAAGGTCGGCGAGACCATCCTCTCGGTGCGACTCATGGACAAGCGCACCGGCAAGCCCGTTCCGGACGCGGTGATCTTCGCCAAGCGCATCGACATGGCGCCCGACAGCATGGACGAGATGACCTCGACGATCGAGCAGGTCCCGTCGACGGAGCCTGCCCTCTACCGCTTCAAGGCGAAGCTCACGATGGCCGGGGGCTGGCGGCTCTCGCTGGGGGCGAAGGTCCAGGGCGAAACCGGCACCGTCGAGGACAGGCTCGTCTTCCAGGCCGTCAAGTGAGCCGCTCGGCATGGCTCGCCGGGATCCTCGCCGCGTTGGCGGCGGGGGGCACCGGGTACTGGGCGGGGCGTGATGGCAGCCCCGTTCCGGTCCTCGTCGAGCGCGCACGGACCGAGTTCGCCCACTGGCTTCCGACCGGCATGCCGGGTCCGCAGGCACCGGCGCCGGCGAAGGTCACGGGTCCGGTGGTCTACTACCAGGATCCGGATGGGAAGCCGGTCTACTCCGCGTCGCCGAGAACGACTGCGGAGGGGCACGACTTCCGGGCGGTTCGGGCCAGCGAGGACGTGCGCTTCGACCAGGCACAAGGGAGCGAGACGACATCCCCCGACATGGCCGGCCACGACGTGACCGGGCACGGCATGGCGGCGCATGGAACGGCGGCGGCCGGGAAGCCCGACGGGGGCACGCGCAAGTTGCTCTACTACCGCAACCCGATGGGGCTGCCGGACACCTCGGCGACCCCGAAAAAGGATTCGATGGGGATGGACTACATCCCCGTCTACGCGGGCGAGGACGAGGGCGGCGCCGTCGTGACGGTCTCCCCCGGCAAGGTCCAGCGGACCGGCGTCCGAACCGAAACAGTGGAGCGGCGGGTGGTGGCGCAGCCGGTGCGCGTGCCCGGTACCGTCGCCCTCGACGAGCGGCGCGTGACGGTCATCGCGACCCGGTCGGACGCGTACGTCGACCATGTCGAGGACGTCACCACCGGCGACCGCGTCCGCAAGGGCCAGCCGCTGGTCCACATCTACTCCCCCGAAATCAACGCCGCCGCCGCGCAGCTCATCGCCAACCCCGGCTTCGACGGAGCTCGGCGACGCCTGCAGAACCTCAACGTCTCCGAGGCCGTCATCGACGACATGGAGCGCACCCGGAAGGTGCCGATGGCCATCACTTGGTCGTCGGCCCGGGACGGCGTGGTGCTGCAGCGCTCGGCCGTCGAGGGCATGAAAGCCGCGGCCGGCGACACCCTGTTCCGGATCGGCGACATCTCGGTCATGTGGGTGCTGGCCGACGTGCCCGAGCGCGACCTGGCCGGGGTTCGCGCCGGACAGGCCGTGACCGTGCGCCTGCGTTCGGCCCCGGGCCGGACCTTCTCCGGCAAGGTCGGGGTGATCTATCCGCAGGTGAACCCGGACACCCGGGCCACGCGGGTGCGCATCGAGCTGCCGAACCCGGACGGCGCGCTCCTGCCCGACATGTACGCCGAGGTCGAGATCGCCACGGGGGCGGGCAAGCCCGTCGTGGCGGTGCCCGACGACGCGGTCATCGACACAGGTGCGCGGCAAGTGGTGCTGCTCGACAGGGGCGGGGGGCGCTTCGAGCCGCGCGAGGTCAAAGTCGGGGTTCGCGGCACGGGCTACGTCGAGATCCGCGACGGCGTCGCCGCCGGCGACCGGGTCGTCACGGCGGCGAACTTCCTGATCGACGCCGAGAGCAACCTGAAGGCGGCGCTTCAGTCCATGTCCGCCCCGAAGGCGAGCGACCGGCAGGCCTCGAACCTTGAGGGCAAGCCATGATCGCGCGCCTCATCGGCTGGTCGGCCCGCAACCTCGTCCTGGTGCTGGTCGGCACCGTGTTCGCCGTGGCCGCTGGCGTCATGGCGCTGCGAACGCTGCCGCTCGACGCCATCCCCGACCTCTCGGACGTGCAGGCCATCGTCTACACCGAATACCCGGGCCAGGCCCCGCAGGTGGTCGAGGATCAGGTCACCTATCCTCTCACGACCGCCATGCTGACGGTCCCGAAGGCGAAGGTGGTGCGCGGCTTCTCGTTCTTCGGGGTCAGCTTCGTCTACGTGATCTTCGAGGACGGCACGGACCCATATTGGGGCCGCTCGCGCGTGCTCGAATACCTCAACGCGGCGGCCAGCCGCTTGCCGGCGGGCGTGACCCCAACCCTCGGTCCGGACGCCACCGGCGTCGGCTGGGTCTACCAGTACGTGGTCGTGGCCAAGGAGCGCACGCTCGCGGAATTGCGCTCCCTCCAGGACTGGGTGGTCCGTTTCGGGGCGTCGCGGGCCGAGGGCGTGGCCGAGGTCGCGGGCGTCGGCGGCTTCGTCAAGCAGTACAACGTCGTCGTCGACCCGAACCGCCTACGGGCGCAGGGGATCTCGCTCAACAAGCTCCGGGACGCGATCCGGGCGAGCAACGCCGACGTCGGCGGCCGCACGGTCGAGCTCTCCGAGTTCGAGTTCATGGTGCGCGGACGCGGCTACCTGCGGAGCGTGGCCGACATCGAGAACATCGTCCTGAAGACCACCGGTGGTGCTCCCCTGCGGGTGCGGGACGTCGCCCGGGTCGAACTCGGGCCTGACGAGCGGCGGGGCATCACCGAGATGAATGGTGACGGCGAGGTCGCCGGCGGCATCGTCCTGCAGCGGTTCGGCGCGAACGCCCTGACCGTCATCGAGAACGCGAAGGCGAAGCTCGCGGAGGTGGCGAAAAGCCTGCCGGCCGGCACCGAGATCCTGCCGGTCTACGACCGCTCGCAACTCATCGACGCGGCCATCGAGACGCTGCGGCACACGCTTGTCGAGGAGAGCGTCGTCGTCTCCCTCGTGTGCATCGTGTTCCTCCTGCACGTCCGAAGCGCGCTGGTCGCCATCCTGATGCTGCCCGTCGGCATCCTGATGGCGTTCGCCGGGATGAAGGCGCTGGGGCTGGGCGCCAACATCATGTCGCTCGGCGGCATCGCCATCGCGGTCGGCGCCATGATCGACGCGGCCATCGTGATGATCGAGAACGCCCACAAGCACCTGGAGCGGGCGCGGCCGGACAAGCCGCGGGTCGAGATCTTGGTCGAGGCGGCGGGCGAGGTCGGCCCCTCGCTGTTCTTCTCACTCCTCATCATCACCGTGAGCTTCCTGCCCATCTTCACCCTGGAGGGCGAGGAGGGGCGCCTGTTCGGGCCGCTCGCGCTCACCAAGACCTTCGCCATGGCGGCGGCGGCGCTCCTGTCGGTGACCCTGGTGCCGGCGCTGATGGTGTTGTTCGTGCGCGGACGGATCGTCCCGGAGCATCGCAACCCGGTGAACCGGCTCCTGATCTGGCTCTATCGCCCGGTCATCGCAGGCGTACTGCGGGCGCGGTTGCCCACCATCCTGCTCGCCCTCGGCGTCCTGGCGGTCACCGTCTGGCCGGCGCGCCAGCTCGGCTCGGAGTTCATGCCGGAACTCGACGAGGGGACGCTGATGTACATGCCGACGACCCTGCCCGGCATCTCGGTGACGAAGGCGGGCGAGTTGCTGGCGACCCAGGATCGGATCATCAAGTCCTTCCCCGAGGTCGCCTCGGTCTACGGCAAGGCCGGGCGCGCCAGCACCGCGACCGACCCGGCGCCGATGGAGATGGCCGAGACCATCATCAGCCTCAAGCCTAAGGCCGAGTGGCGCCCGGGCGTGACGCTCGCGAGCCTCAAGGCGGAGATGGACCGGGCGCTGCAGTTCCCGGGCGTCTCGAATGCTTGGACGCAGCCGATCCGGGCCCGCATCGACATGCTCTCGACCGGCATCCGGACGCCGGTCGGCATCAAGGTGCTCGGCACCGACCTCGGCGCCATGGAGAAGGTCGCCCGTCAGGTCGAGGCAGTGGTGCGCGACGTGCCGGGCACGTCGAGTGCCTACGCGGAGCGGGTCATCGGCGGGTACTTCCTCGACATCACGCCCGACCGGGAGGCGCTCGGCCGCTACGGGCTCATGGTGGGCGACGTCCAGGACGTGGTCGCCTCGGCTCTCGGCGGGCAGAGCGTCACCAACACGGTCGAGGGCCGCGAGCGCTACACCGTCAACGTACGCTACCCGCGCGCCTTCCGCTCCGACCCGCGGGCCATCGCCGACGAGGTGCAGGTGCCGCTGCCGGCCGGCGGGACGGTGCCGCTCGGCGAGGTCGCGAAGGTCGAGCTTACCCGGGGGCCGACCTCGATCCGGACCGAGAACGGCCAGCTCGCGGTCTACATCTTCGTCGACCTCACTGGGCGCGACCTCGGCGGCTACGTGGCCGACGCCCGGGCCGCGGTCGACAGGGAGGTCAGGTTGCCCCAGGGCACGACGCTGCAGTGGAGCGGGCAGTACGAGTACCTGGAGCGCGCCGAAGCCCGCCTCAGGATCGTTGTGCCGCTGACGCTGCTCGTCGTGTTCCTGCTCCTCTACCTGAACTTCCGCCGTCTGACCGAGACCCTCATCGTCATGCTCTCGCTGCCGTTCGCGCTCGTCGGCGGCGTCTGGCTGATGTGGTGGATGGGCTTCAACATGTCGGTGGCGGTGGCGGTCGGCTTCATCGCGCTCGCCGGCGTCGCGGCCGAGACCGGCGTGATCATGCTGGTCTACCTCGACCACGCCCTCGACGAGGTCCGGGCAGGGTGCCGGCGTGAGGGACGCCCCCTCACGCGCGAGGACTTGCGGCAGGCCATCATGGTCGGCGCCGTCGAGCGGGTGCGGCCCAAGATGATGACGGTGGTCGCCATCATGGCGGGTCTCCTGCCCATCCTCTGGAGCACCGGTTCGGGCTCCGAGGTCATGCAGCGCATCGCCGTGCCGATGATCGGCGGGATGGTGTCCTCGACCGTGCTGACCCTCGTCGTGATTCCGGCCGTCTACGCGTTGGTGAAAGGTCGCGGGTTGCCGGAGGCCGCCGCGGAGGGTGCACGGATGCCTCTGGCGGCCGAATGAGGAATCGACAGGAGCGAATGATGAAGTCAGACATGATGCCGTCCCGGCGTGCCGTGCTCGCGGGCTTGGCGGCGGGAGTGTCCCTCGGACGACCCGTGATGGGGGAGAGCCTGCCGACCGTCGCCGTGACGAAGGACCCGAGTTGCGGCTGCTGCGCGAAGTGGGTGGACCACCTGCGACAGGCCGGCTTCACGGTGACGGTGACCGAGGGTCCCGTGAACCCGGTGAAGGCGCGTCTCGGCGTGCCGAGGGACCTCGCCTCCTGCCACACCGCTCTCGTTGACGGCTACGTGGTCGAGGGACACGTGCCGGCGGACGCCATCAGGCGCTTGTTGGCCGAGCGCCCGAACGGAACCGGGCTGGCCGTTCCGGGCATGCCGGCCGGCTCGCCCGGCATGGAGGTCGAGGGCAGGGATCCCGGCGCCTACGCGGTGATCCTGTTCGGACCCGAGGGGCGAGACACCTTCGCCCGTTATCGTGGCGGCGAACCGGCCTGAGCGCGGCCGACGTGCGGATGATCGCCGTCGCCGTCCACGGTGGTCAACGGTCGTCGCGCCGCCGCGCAAGAGCCGACGCCCCGCTTCGTGCCCGGACATCCCCCGAAGGCGGGCTTAGCGTGGGCGGGAACTCGGTTCACAGACTCGCCCCGGCGGCATGAAGATCGGAGTGGCGAAGGGGACGCCGCAACGCTAGGACTCGGGGGATCCGAGAGAGTCTCGTCACCACCATGAATCGCGCAAGCCTCATCGGGGTCGCTTTGCACTATTTGACGCAACTGAGGATGTCGGTCGGGCACCTCAATAGCCTCAACCTACAAGACGTCAACGTCCATGCGGAAGCGTTCTTTCGAGATTTTCTGAACTTGGTGTTTGACTATAAGCTGAAGAACATCAACATAGTAGAGAGGAACGCGCGAGCTATCGATTTGGGCGACGAGGACGAACGGATCGCCATCCAGGTGACGTCGACGTCGGAGTTGGACAAGATCAAGCACACCCATAAGGGCTTCGTGGCGAGCGGCCTCGACGGCAGATACGACCGCCTGGTCGTTCTCATCATCGGAGAGAAGCGCAGGTACCGGGAGTCGTCCCTAGGCGGCGACGGCGTGTTCAGCATGTCCCTGGTGGACGACGTCTGGGACATTCCCGAGCTCCTGAGGAAGGTCGGCGACCTTCGCTTGGACAGGCTTGAGCGCTGCTGCGAGTTCCTGCGCGACGAGTTGAAGATCCCCGAGCCCCGGCAGTCCAACGAGGTTGGTACCCTGATCCGCCTGATCGAGGTTCTCAGCGCCGCCGAGGAAGGGATCTCGGTCGGCGACAACCGGGAGGACCCCGATCCCGACAGGAAGATCCGCGACCGATTCGCGGATCACGCCGCCTTCCTCGAACAGCAGTACGTCGACTTGCACGAGATATATGGACGTGCGCTGGCGGAAGTGAACAGGCATACCGACCTCGGGCACGTGCGTGTGCGCAAGCTCCAGGTCTACCTCATGAATTGGAGCGACCGTGTCCTGACGGAATATGGAGGCGATCCCAAAGCCGCCCTCGATGCGCTGACCGAAAAGGTCCTTCGGATGATGGGCACCAGCGCCGTCGCATTCGACGATTGCGCCATTCGATATTACCTTGTCGATCAGCTGATTGCCTGCAACGTGTTCCCGAACAAGCGCGCGCTCGATGCCTAGCATCTTCCTCAAAGACGAGGCACTCGACAAGTCTCCGCCAATCGTCGGTTTCGAGATCGCGCGGTACATCAGGCAGTCGGGCAAGGGTCGTGTCAGTATCTTCGACGTGGTGGAGCGCTTCAAACGCGAGAGTTGGTTCGCGTGGAATTCGTTCTTTTATGGCATCACCTTCCTATACGCCGTTGGCCTGGTCGATTTCGAAGAACCATACCTGATCGTCCGTGATGTTGATTGAGCGTCTCTACACCGAGCCCGCGACCATCGATCCCATCGTCTTCACGGCAGGGGTCAATGTGATCCTGGGTGAGAGCGACGTGACCAGCTCCAAGAACAACGGCGTCGGCAAGTCGCTCTGCATCGAATTCTTGAACTTCGCATTGCTCAAACGCAAAACGGAAAGTCGCGTGGCGAGAATCCCGAAGGAGAGCTTCGATCCGCGCAACCTCATCTGCGTCGACTTCCGGCTGCACGGGATCGGCTACACCATCAAGAGATCGCTCGAAGAGGCGGAGCACCCGCGGATCATCGTCGACGGGCGCGAGACGGTCTACGCCAAGCTCAAGGATGCGACCGATTTCCTGACGGGGAGGCTGTTCCCCGACCAGGATGAGCAGGTCGGGTTCCGGGAGATCCTGGGGCCGCTGATCCGGGACGAGCGATCCGAGTTCAAGTCGATTGTAGGCTGCTTCGACACCAAGGCCCGAATACCGGACAACTACGCGCCGCACCTCATGCTCCTCGGCATCGACCTCGGCATCTACCGTGCCATCAAGGGCATACAGAGGGAACTCGACGCAATCGCCACCGAGGAGGCTCGCATCAAGGACAGCGTGAGGCTCGTCCGCCAGAAGGATCTGGATGACGCCCGGTCCGACCTCAACGCCCTCGACGAGGAGGTCGAGACGATCCGGCAAGGCATCGATGCCCTGGAGAACGCCCCGGCCTACGACATCGTGAAGGGCGAGATCCTCGATATCGAAGACCGGATGTCGGACCTGCGCCGCAGCAAGGACGTGCTCGTCCAGCGCGCTGCAAACCTGGCACCGATTGCCCTGGAACCCGGCATAGACAGCGGCGAGATCCGCGACTTCTACGACCAGCTTCGTGCCGGCCTGGGCACCAGCATCGTCCGCGAACTCGCGGAGGTAATTACTTTCAAGTCCAAGATCGAGCAGTTCCAGCGCCACCTGCTGGACGAGAAGTCGAGGGTGGTGGACGTCGAGATCCGGAACCTCAACAAGCAGCTCGCCGAACTCGATAGGCGGTACGCAAAGCTGGTGGCGGTTCTCGATCAGAAAGGGCAGCTGCGCAACCTACGCCAGACCTATGCCTCCTTCCAGGCGAAGAGCGATGAACTTGGACAGCTCAAAAGCTTCTTCAGCCGTTACGACCAACTGCTGATCGAACGTCAGACCAAGAAGTCCGAGATCGAGGCCGAAAGGCTGGCATTGCAGGCCAGCATCTCTGCCGCCGCGGATCGGCTGCGGTCGTTCGAACGGACGATCCTCGCCATTCATCAGTTCATCCAGGGCAACCGCAAGGCTTCCTTCGAGGTGCGAACCACCCCCAGGAAGCACGTCGTCGATATCGTCCTGCGGATCGACGATGACGGCAGTCATAGCGTGGAGAGGGAGAAAGTCTTCATATATGACATCGCGCTGCTGCTGAACGATTACACCAAATCCCGTCACCCCGGGCTGTTGGTTCACGATAATATCTTCGACGTCGACGACGACACCTTACGAAAAAGCCTGGAGTTCATCCTCACTCGGGCAAGACTCGACGAGAACAAGCAGTACATCCTGACGCTCAATGTCGACCGCATCGAGCATGCACGGGAGGAGGTGTGGTATTACGAGCTTGAGCAGAGCGTCGTGGCATCTTTCACCAAAAGCAATCGCTTTCTCAAGGCGCAATACCAGGAGGTTGGCCGGGAGTGATCGTTCGGACCAGGTCCCTCCTCACCGCGATGCCCATCGATCAAGGGTTCAAGCGCACGTGCGCAGGCCGATGGACATGATGCTTCAGGGTTAAGCGATGGAACCACGCCAAGCGTCGCCGCACCGGTCGACGATGTCGAGGATCGACCGGCTTCAGCGTCACGACGGCCATGTCGCCTGCAGCGAACGCGCTCCAGCCCGATGCGGAGCGCTCCCCGACCCTTGACCTTCCCACCATGGGAAGCCCTATCTGAAGGTGACGCCGTCATAGGGAGAGCGTCATGCATCGTTTCAAGGTCGACAAGATGGACTGCGGAGGTTGTGTCAAGTCCGTGGCCCGGGCCATCATCGACATCGAGCCGGACGCCCAGGTCGCGGTGGACCTCGGGGCCAAGCTCGTGACCGTGTCCGGCGCCGTCGGGCCGGCAGACCGCATCGCACTGGCCGTCACCGCCGCCGGCTACCCGGCCGAGCAGGTACGCGCGACCGCGTGATGGGACGAGCCGGCAACCAAATGCGGATGCAGGCATTCTCGTCAAAGGTGCGACTTCGTCGCGACATGCAAGATCGGGGTTAGCGACCGGGATGGCTTTCAGGCGGCATGTGGTGCGTTCGATAGCGGCGATGATCCTCGCGATCATCGCCTACGTCGCGCCGTCCGCCGTCGAGGCTCACGATGGCCATGTCCACTGCGGTCACAATCGGCGCGCGGCGGCAATGGTCGATGCGAAGGCACCGCTTGCTGGACCAGCCCTCGCAACCTCGCTGCACGTCCCAGGGTTCATGGGATGGCTTCGCGGTGCACCGCGTCTCCGGACGCTGCCGGTTCGGGCGACGGCCTCGCTCAAAGCCGCCGATGCCGACGAGGGTTGCTGCCCCGGCGCCTGCAAGCGCTGCCGCTGCGGGACGGCCGTTTGTGGCACCCTCGGTATTCCCGCCGCCCCAACATCCTTGTCAGCCCCCCTCTTCAAGGCCGTCGTGATGGTCCCGGACGACGTCGCAGGGCACGAGGGCGCAGGCCCCGAGGCGCTTCGCAAGCCGCCACGAACCGTCGCGTGAGGTGATGCGCACCTGGGCGCGCAACGCCTGAGGTGCGCCCGCGGCCACGACCTGCGCCCGCTTCGTCGCCGGTCGAGACTGATCCCCTGTCGATCTGCCCAATCGTCGCCTCAGGAGCGGCGGCGCCGCTTCGGGTCGCCCCGGCGGGACGCGCCGAACCGTGAGCTCGAAAGGGCGGCGTCCCATCGGGTCGTTCGTGATCGGACGATCCCGGCGCGCTGGGACCGGTCCACGATGGCCGCGGGACCGACTTTCCAAACTCGAACGTCGCCGCGAAAGATTTTCGTCTTTCGCGTTGAACAAGACGTCAGTTCACTATCTTTATGACTGCGCTGTGCTGAGAAATAAAATCGCTTTTTAGCGTAAATCTCGGTTTATCGAACAGTGTGAACCGTCTTAATGGAGACTCGGAATGCATACGATGTCGAACGAGATGCAGTCCTGCATCGATGAGTGTCTTCGCTGCTATCAGACCTGCATGGGCATGGCCTCGAACCATTGCCTTCCGGCCGGCGGCAAGCACGTCGAGCCGGCGCATTTCCGGCTGATGTTAGCCTGTGCGGAGACGTGCCGGACTTCGGCTCACTTGATGCTGATCGGTACCCCCGAGCACAAGCATACCTGCCGCGCCTGCGCCGAGGTGTGCGAGGCCTGCGCCAGGAGCTGCGAGCAGGTCGGCGACATGCAGGACTGCGTCGAGCGGTGCCGGCGATGCGCCGAGAGCTGCCGCAAGATGGCCGCCTGAGCCAATCGGGGCGGCCGGCGACGGCTGCCCCTTCCACAAGATGAGAGGAGGCAATTATGCTCGTTCGTAACCTTGTCCTTGCCGCGACCATGGCGTTCGCCGGCGCCGGAGCGGCCGTTGCGGCCGACCATGACCACGATCACGACCACGGCTCGATGCAATCCGCCGTGAGGCTGCCGGAAGCGTGCAAGGCGGCCTCGGCGGGCAAGGAGGCGATGGTGAAGGACATGCAGGCGCACATGTCCCAGGCCATGCAGGGCATGGGCGGTCAGATGACCGAGACCCAGAAGGGCCTGCAGCGGGCGATGATGTCGATGAATGGCCCGATGATGCAGGGGATGATGGCGGGCGATCCCGACGTCGCGTGGGTCTGCACGATGATCCCCCACCACCAGGGCGCCATCGACATGGCCCGAGCGGCGCTGAAGGGCGCCGACAACGCCGAGAGCAAGCGCCTCGCCGAGAAGACCATCGGTGAGCAGGAGAAGAGCATTCAGGAGCTCGTCGCCTGGCTCGACAAGAACGCGAAGAAGGAAGGCAACCGGTAAGGCGCCGCGCGCCGCCGGACCGTTCGCGGTCTGGCGGCCAGGCCCTCGGCCATACGGAAGGAGCGGTGATGAGCGACGCGTCGCAGGGACATCCTCAATCTGCGGGAGGCCACGCCTGTGTCGGCGGCCACGATCATTCCGCGCACGCGCACGGCCACGGGCACGACCACCGTGCGCACAGCCATGCCGCACCTGCCTCGTCCGATGGCGCCTTCCGCGTGAAGGACCCGGTCTGCGGGATGACGGTGGACCCGCACGCGACGAAGTACCAGGCCGAGCACGACGGGCATCCGTACTACTTCTGTTCGAACGGCTGCCGGACCAAATTCGAGGCCGACCCCGTCCGCTACGTCGACCCCGCCTCCCCCGCGGCGAAGTCCGAGCCGGTGCCGGAGGGCTCGATCTACACCTGCCCGATGCACCCGGAGGTGCGCCAGGTCGGGCCAGGGGCTTGCCCGATCTGCGGGATGGCCCTGGAACCCGCGATGGTCGGTGCGGACGACGGTCCGAGCGAGGAACTCGTCGACATGACGCGCCGGTTCTGGGCCGGGCTGGTGCTGACCGTTCCGGTGTTCGTGCTTGAGATGGGCGGCCACCTGCTCGGGTTGACCGACCGCCTCGGCCAGCAGACCTCAAACTGGATCCAGTTCGCGCTCGCCACCCCGGTCGTGCTCTGGGCCGGCTGGCCCTTCTTCGTTCGGGCCTGGCACTCCGTCCTGTCCCGGAACCTGAACATGTTCACCCTGGTCGCCCTCGGGACGGGCACGGCCTACCTCTACAGCGTGGTCGCGACGCTCGCCCCCGGGCTGTTCCCGGAGGCGCTGCGCGGGCACGGCGGGGCGGTGCCGGCCTACTTCGAGGCGGCGGCGGTGATCACCGTGCTTGTGCTGCTCGGGCAGGTCCTGGAGCTCCGCGCCCGCGAGAGCACCGGCGGCGCGCTGCGGGCGCTCCTCGACCTCGCGCCGAAGACCGCCCGCCGCATCCGGCCGGACGGCGAGGACGAGGAGGTGCAACTCGATGCCATCGGGGTCGGCGACCGCCTGCGCGTGCGCCCCGGCGAGAAGGTCCCGGTCGACGGTGCGGTGGTGGAGGGCCGCGGCTCCGTGGACGAGAGCCTCGTGACGGGGGAATCGATGCCGGTCGCCAAGGAGGCCGGCGCCCCCGTCATCGGCGGCAGCCTCAACCAGTCCGGCTCGCTCGTCGTCGAGGCGACCAAGGTCGGGCGCGACACCATGCTGGCCCGCATCGTCCAGATGGTGGCCGAGGCCCAGCGGAGCCGGGCCCCGATCCAGCGCCTCGCCGACCGGGTCGCGGGCTGGTTCGTGCCGGCGGTCATCGGCGTGGCGGTTCTCGCCTTCGCCGCCTGGATGGCCTTCGGGCCGGAGCCCCGCTTCACCTTCGCGCTGTTGGCCGCGGTGGCGGTGCTGATCATCGCCTGCCCGTGCGCGCTCGGCCTCGCCACGCCGATGTCGATCATGGTCGGCGTCGGCCGCGGCGCCGGGGCCGGGGTGCTCGTCAAGAACGCGGAGGCGCTGGAGCGGATGGAGCGGGTCACGACCCTGGTGGTCGACAAGACCGGCACCCTGACCGAGGGCAAGCCGGCCGTGACCCGGATCGTGGCGGCGGCCGGCTTCGACGAGGACACGCTCCTGCGGCTCGCGGCGAGCGTCGAGCGCGCGAGCGAGCACCCGCTCGCCCTGGCCATCGTGGCGGCGGCCGGGAAGCGCGGGCTCTCCACAGCTCCCGTCACGGATTTCGACAGCCCCACCGGCAAGGGCGCGCTCGGAACCGTGGAGGGCCGCCGCGTGGCGCTGGGCAACGCCGCCTTCCTTCGCGAGCAAGGGGTCGACGTATCGACCCATGACGCCGAAGCCGACGAGCTCCGGCGCGACGGCGCCACGGCGATCTTCGCCGGCGTCGACGGACGGGTCGCCGGCGTCCTCGCCATCGCCGACCCGGTCAAGGCGACGACGGCCGAGGCGCTCGCGGCGCTCCGGGCGGAGGGCATCCGGGTGGTGATGCTGACCGGCGACAACCGCACGACCGCCGAGGCGGTGGCGCGTCGGCTCGGCATCGAGGAGGTCGAGGCGGAGGTGTTGCCCGACCAGAAGGCCGCCGTGGTCGAGCGCCACAAGGCGGCAGGGCAGGTGGTCGCGATGGCCGGGGACGGCGTGAACGACGCCCCCGCGCTCGCCGCGGCCGACGTGGGCATCGCGATGGGCACCGGCACGGACGTGGCCATCGAGAGCGCGGGCCTGACGCTGCTCAAGGGCGACCTCCTCGGCATCGTGCGGGCGCGGCGTCTGTCGCGGGCGGTGATGGGCAACATCCGCCAGAACCTGTTCTTCGCCTTCGTCTACAACGCGGCCGGCGTGCCGGTGGCGGCGGGCATCCTCTACCCGTTCCTCGGCATCCTGCTCTCGCCCGTCATCGCGGCGGCCGCCATGGCCTTGTCGTCGGTGAGCGTGATCGGCAACGCCCTGCGCCTGCGGGCCGCCCGGTTGTGAGACGGGCCGCGTGACCGAACTCCTGGACGCGACGGCTGTGATGCACCCGCTCGCCGCGGCGGCGGCGGAGCGGTACCTGACGGCGGTCGACGCGGCGCTGCCGGGCCTCGTCTCGGGCTTCCACGTGGTCGGTTCCGCGGCGCTGGACGACTTCGTGCCGGGACGGTGCGACCTCGACTTCGTCGCCGTCGTCGCCTGGCCCCCGGGGGCCGACGCGCTGGATCGGCTCGCGGACCTGCACGAGGGCCTCGGCGCGATGGGCGGCCCCGCCCTCGACGGGATCTACGTCGCCGCGGCGGACCGGCAAGGACCGGAGGACAAGGGTCCGGCGGTCCGGGTCGGCCGCTTCGAGCCGCTGTCCGGGCACAGGCGCCGCCCGGTGGACAGGCTCGCCCTCGCCGAGCACGGGCTGACCCTGCGGGGTCCGCCGCCGGGCTGGCTGAACGTGCCCGGGGTCGACGGGTGGGCGGCCGAGGCGTTCGGTTCCCTGCGGGACTCGGCTGGGACGGCCGAGGTCGACGAGGCCGTGCTGGGCGCCTGCCGGCTGCACTACCTGCTCGCGCTCCGGCGCATACCCTCGAAGTCCGAGGCCGGTCTTTACGGCCTGATCGCTCTCGACGAACGCTGGCGGCGGATCATCGACGAGGCGCTGCGCCTGCGCCGCACGCCCGACGTGCCGGCTTTGTACCTGAACGAGGACGAACGCCGCAGGGACGCGCTCGCCTTCGTCGAGGCGACGGCGGAGGACGGGCTGTCCCTGCCCTGAATGCGCGCCCCGGGGTTCCGGCGGCGCGCCCGAGCGCCTATCTTGGCAGTCGCAACACGGGCCCGAGATGAGCGAACCGGACGACAGACACGGCGGCGTGGCCGTGGACCATACCCGCCAGATCGCCCGGCTGCGCCGCATCGAGGGGCAGGTCCGCGGCCTGCAGCAGATGATCGAGAACGGGCGCTACTGCGTCGACGTCGCCCACCAGGCCGACGCCGTCATCGCGGCCCTTCGGCGGGTGCAGTCCGACATGCTGCGCGACCACCTGCAGGCGCTGGTACAGGCCACGCTAACCGGGAACCTGCCCGAGGAGGAGCGGGGTCGCCTCGCCGACGAGATGAGCCGCCTGATCGCCAAGGTGGTCTGAAGGGGGAGGAGCGCCGTGCCGAGAAGAAAACTTTTGCTTGTCGTCGGCGCCGGTGCGTCCCTCGAATTCGGGATGCCCCCGGTCGCAGGGGTTCGGGCCATGATCAACGACGCCATCCAGGTTCGCTACCCGTTGCTCGCCGAGCCCGCGACGAACCTTTACGAGCATGTCGAGGGTTTGGTCAGGACCCACTGGCAGCGGACGGTGCCCGAGTTCCTGCGCCGCGAGCCGCACTACGAGGACTTGCTGTACGCCATCTTCGCCGTCGCCGCGGCTTACCCCGCTGGCGCCGCGACCTCGGCGTTGGGCGCGGTCGTGACAGCCAAGGGGATGCCCGACGTCTCGCTTTTCGGTCGGCACGCCACGCCGGTCGGGCCGGACACCCTGCGCGATCTCGGCCGCGCGTCGGTTGATGCCGTCGTGGAGGCGTTCCGCGAGCGCTGCGCCGCCAGCGAGGCGGACAAGGCGTCCGAGTTCGCAAGGCTTCAAGTGCTGGTCGCCGCGCTGCAGGCCGAGTTCGACGTCGCGGTGGTCACCCTGAACTACGACAACGTGATGTACCGCGCCTTTCCCGGGATCGAGACCGGCTTCGACCCGGCGACCGGCATTTTCGACCAGGAGCGCATCCTCCGGCGGTCCGGCTGGGCATGCATGCTGCACCTCCACGGGTCCGTCCATTTCGACATGCAGCCCGGCCCGACCGGAGACATGCACGAGATCCGCTGGCAGCCGGATATCCGCGGCCGTTTCCATCAGAACGCCGGTGGCCGCAGCACGCGCTCCCACGTCGAGGGCATCGATTTCCCGACCTCGGTCATCGTCGCGGGATACGGCAAGACGACCCAGATCCTGAAACGGCCCTTCCGCACCTACTACTCCGAACTCGACCGCCTCGTGGCCGGCTGCGACGCCGTGCTCTTCGCCGGGTACGGGTTCGGCGACGAGCATCTGACAGTGGCCTTCGAGGGCTTCCGGGATGCACGGAACCGCCCGGTCGCCATCATCGATTTCGCTCGGGACGACGCCATGACGATGGGCGGCGCCGATCTCGGAGGCCCCAACGCCATGGTCGACGAGATGGTCCGGACGTTCCTGACCGAGCCGAGGACCATGCGCGCCCTCGGCTACTCCGCCCCGCAAACGGTCGCGGATCTCAGGGCTGCCCGGGAATTCGAGACCTGCCTGGACCCCGCGACGCCCCTCGCCATCTGGTACAACGGCATGCTCGCAGCCTGCGACGCGCCATCCAAGGTGCTCGCGCGTCTGGCGTGACGTTCGGGTCGAGGGACTGGTGCGCAACGACCCGGAGGGCGGTGCCGAAGGACCGTGGCTCTCCGGGACCGTACCGAAGGAATTCCGATTCCGCACCGTCCAGGAGGTGGCGCAGCTCAGGCGCCGACGCCAAGTCGACGTTGCGCTGGCGAGCCTCCCGTCGGGGCGGCCAGCATCGCCGCGACGCCCTGGTCGAAGGTGCCGGGTATGTCTTGGCTGGAATCATGATCCCTGCCCGCAGGGTCGCGGGACCGGTGTCGGTCGACAGAGCCAAGGGTTCGGTTGACGAGCTTGGCCAAGCGGTATGCGGCCAGCGTTCCGCGGAAGTCGTCGGAGGCGATGCAAGCCCTCCTTGCAGGATGACGGCGCCGTTCCATCGGGTTGATGCGCCGAGCGACGGCCCGAGGTCTTCGGAGATGGATGTAAATCTTGCTTCCGGTATCCGCAGTTGCAGTCGGCTGGGATGATACGGGGCTTCAGAAGCGCGTTAGTAGCTCTTCCGCAACACCGGCGGCGGAAAGCCTGTCCAAGGCGTGCATTCGCCCGACCGACCCTTCCAATATCCGCCCGACCAAAATACCCCTAAGGGGTATCGAGTCGGAGGGTGGCATGATCGGACGGCGGACATTCCTCACCGGCGCCCTGGCGTCGGCGGCCTCGGCCCCCTTGGCAGGGACCGCCGCGCGAGCCCTGGACGGCATCGAGCGGCGGGACGAGGTCAGCTTCCTCAGGGGGCCCTACAACCTCGCCTTCTACTACCGGCTCAACAAGGCCTACCGCATCGGCGCCGGGATGCACTTCTTCCACTCGAAGCAGCACGACCTGCTGCAGCACACGCGGTTCGAGGACCGCGCCGGGGTCGATGCCCGCTTCGACAAGGAGGCGCAGGAATGGCTGCGCGATCCGCCGGCCATCGAGCCGGAGATGCCGTACTACTCCAACTACGTCGACCGGGCGATGCACACGCTGTTCCGGACCATCGACTGGACGCACATGCATCACGAGCAGACCTACGACGTGATGGCGTTCCGCGAGATCCCGTGGGCCGAGAAGAAGGCGTGGACCGACCGCGCGGTCAGATACTACCTCACGATGCAGACGCCGGGCGTGCCCCGCAGCGTCGCCCCGCTGGAGCTGACCATGCGGCGGGCGGGCATCATGATGAAGCCATACTTCAACTACTTCCGGAACTTCTACCCGCTCGACCAGAGCCTGTTTTACGTCGCCCACTGGTGGCACCCGGCCGCGTACGAGACGCAGATGATCTCGGGCAACAGCGACCAGGAGGCCGCGATGGCCCAGACCATCGACCTCATGTACCGCGAGGTGATGGCGGACCGGCCCGGCCGCATGCTGCTCTCGCGCGAGATCATGCCGCGCTACGCCCGGATGAGTCCCGAGAGCGCGAACATCTTCGACAACCTGCACATGCTCCACGGGATCGCCTACTCGATCCTCGCCTATCCCGGCTGGTCCATCGAGGAGAAGCGGGCTGAAATGTACCGGGTCATCGAGGCCATGGGCTACCAGCCCGGCGACGAGGCCTACACGCGCAGGTTCCGGGAGCCCCATCCCGAATTCGATCCGAGGACCTATCCGGCGTGGGTGCGCTCGCCCCAGGGCGCCATGGGCATGATCATGATGGACATGCTCATGGAGATGCTGCCGATGATGTACCCGGGCGGCCTGTCCAAGGCATCCCACGCCGCCATCATGCAGCAGATGATGAAAAACGGGCGGCTTGGGATCGAGCCCGGCGAGATCCCCGGCTCGCTCCACGACGCATTCATGCAGGTCGCCCCCGGCATGCGGATGATGCCCGGCTCGACCGAACCCGGCGAGACCCCGACCATGATGGTCGAGCACATGCTCTCCGCCTGGAACGCCAAGGCCGCCGGCATCCCGGACGTGGCGCCCATCGACATGACCGTCGAGCCGAGCCTCGGCCCGGCCCGTGTCGCCGTCCGCTGAGGAGCCGCGCCATGCCGAAGCTCGTCCGCACCGCCCTCGCGGCCCTCCTCGCCCTCTCCGCTGGCTCGGCGATCGCCGCGGACCACTCCAACCTGGAGGAGGGGCTGCCCATCACCATCGAGGACGCCTACCCGATCAAGGAGAACGGCCTCGAAGTGCAGTCCTACTTCCAGTACAACCGCATCCGGAACGACCCGCGCGGCGCCAGCAGCCTGATGGCGGTGCCGCGCCTGGAATGGGGCGCGTTCAAGAACTTCCAGCTCTCGGTCGAGGCCCCGTACCGGCTCGGCAACGCGAGCGACACCGACCAGGGCGAATTCCTGGCGCAGGGGTTCTACAACTTCAACCAGGAGGGGCTAGTCCTGCCCGCCATGGCGGTCGCGCTCGGGGTGAACACGCCCTACGGCCATATGGCCGGCGGCACGGAGACCGAACTCAAGTTCCTGGCGACCAAGTCGCTCGGCACCCCCGATCCGGAGGGATTGTCGCCGTATTCCTACGTCCCGCGCCAAGTTCACTTCAACGCGTCGTGGTTCCACAACTACGACCCGACGACCGGCCGGGAGGCCGAGCGGCGCGACCGCTACCGGGTCGGCGTCGCCTACAGCCAGCCGGTCTCGAACTCCGTCGTGCTGGTCGCCGACGTCTACCGCGAGACCGACCGGGAGCGCGGCCGGGCGGTCAACCTGGCCGAGATCGGCGCTCGCTACATGGCGACGCCGCAGACGGTGCTGGTCGGGGCGGTCGGCGTCGGCTTCGGCGGCGACCGCCGGCAGGACTTCCGGGTCACGGCCGGCCTGCAGCACTCCCTGAGCTTCCCGTACTCCTGGGACCCGCCGCGCTGATCCGCCCACCGCCGGCATGGGAGGGTTGCACCGCGTCGGGGAACCTTACCCCTAGGGGGTATGTTGCACCGGCATTTCCGTGGGGGTGCCGCATGTTCCCGGAGTGGTTCCACATCCTGTCCGTCTGCGCCCTGCTGCTGGGCGCGGCGTGCTCGCTGCTGCTGTCGGTGCAGGTGATCCGGCAACCGCAGCACATGACGGTCATGAACGTCGTCTGGCCGGTGAGCGCGCTGTTCGGGACGCTCGTCGTCGTCTGGGCGTATTACCGCTATGGACGGCTAGCCACGATGGAGGCGCACCATAACGCCAAGGAGCGCGGCGAGAAGCCGCCGAACATGACGCAGACCCCGTTCCCGGTCATGGTGGGCAAGGGCGCGCTCCACTGCGGCAGCGGCTGCATGCTGGGCGACGTCGCCGCCGAGTGGCTCGCTTTCCTGGTTCCGGGCGTCGCCGTCTGGTTCGGCTGGCATTCCCTGTTCGAGGAGAAGATGTACGCGGTTTGGGTGCTGGATTTCGTGTTCGCCTACGCGCTCGGGATCGCGTTCCAGTATTACGCCATCGTGCCGATGCGCGGGCTCTCTCCCGGCGAGGGTCTGGTGGCGGCCGTGAAGGCGGACACCGTCTCGCTGATCGCCTGGCAGGTCGGCATGTACGGCTTCATGGCGTTCGCCCAATTCTTCCTGTTCCCGCACTTGACCGGCCAGCGCGCGCCGGTGAACTCGGTCGAGTTCTGGTTCGCCATGCAGGTCGCGATGGTGGCGGGATTCTTGACCAGCTATCCGGTGAATTGGTGGCTCGTCGGCTCCGGCATCAAGGAGCGGATGTAGGCCGGTCCGCGCCTATCGGCGAATCACGAGGAGCCAGAAGAGGACGGCGCACGCGGTCGCGAGCATGCAGATCCGGTATGCCGCCTCGTTCGGGGCAGGGCGCATGCCCGCCCCGGTGGCGGCGCGACAGCTCGGGCACCTCGTCGCCTCGGTGCGAACCGTCCGCCCGCAGCAACCGCACTTGGATAAGAGCATGGGCGCCCCTCCCGTCCCGTGCCGAGATCTCGCGGGCCGCCGCACCTCGGTGAGGCCTCTGCGTACGGGCCGACAGGATCACCCTCTGGTCGACCGCGATGGTCCTGAATGCCTTCGTAGTGCGGCGGGGCAGGCCGACGAAGTACGTCTTCGGTGGTAGCGAGGTTTCCGGCGGCTCAAGGCGGGATGGCGGCTGCTGCCGCCGGCGGTTGGCACGCGACTCAGAGACGTACGCATAATGAGTAACGTTATGCGTACGCGTTACACGACGGGGGCGTTCGCCGACTGGGCGTTCCTCAATCCGAAGGCCTCCCGCGGCCTATCTGTCCGGTCGCCCTCGGGTCCGGCTCGCTCTCGCGCCCACACCGAGCCTCCACGCGGACCGCGACCGTTTCTTCACCGCTCGCGGCGATGATACCGGTAACGGCTTGGGATGGCGGGCATGGTGACGGAGAACGGGGTCTGGACAGCCGCGGATCGGATACGGGCCAGGCCGGCACCGCCCGGTGGCACCAAGGAGCGGGTCTCGGTCCGCACGGTCCGGAGGGAACTCGGCGGCGGGTCGTTCGGCGACATCGCTCGCGAGCTCAGGAAGTGGAAGGACAGAGAGGACTACCGGCCGGCCATCGAGCGGGCGGACCTGCCGGAGGCGTTCGAGAGGCGGCTCACGGTGATCGGGCGGGAGCTGCTTGAGATGGCCCGGGTCGAAGCGGCCCGGGCGGGTCTGGCGGACTTCGTCGGAGCGGAGGATTGCAGGGCCGCGGCGAGGGATCTGCTCGACGAGGCGCTGGACCGGGTCGATCTCTTGGAGGAGCGGGTCGCGGCATTGCAGGCCGAGCTGGACCGGGTGCGGGCCGTCGGCACTCAGGCCGGCGGGGCCGCGCCGCCCGTTTCCGCCGCGGGTGAGGCGGACTCCCTCGCGCAGGGTCGCGCCGGGCCCAGGTTTGTCGATACCGCGCACGGGCTCAAGCTGGCGCGAGAGGCGAACGACTTCTGGGGACAGGTGCGGGACGCGGTCGAAGCGGCGGTGCGCCAACGCGGCCCCATGGCGGTCCACCCGCTCCTGAGAGCGCTCTCGACCCGGCTCAAGCAGGAGGGCGAGCGGGCGGGTTTCCCGCTCACAGAGGCGTGGCTGCGCTATCACCTCCTGCGCCTGGTGCAGGACGGCAACGGGCTGACCCTCGTCGGCCACCGGTTCGGGCTGGCCGAGCCCGAGCCCGAGCCGGACGTCGCGGCGACGTCCGAGCCGCCACTCGCCGAGGCGGTCGCGGCGATGGGGAAGCGGCCGTTCTGGCGCTTGTTCATGCGGGAGGTCCACGCCCTTCTCGCCAGGAGCGGGGCCCAGACGGCGGAAGGCATCCTCGGCGGCCTGGATCCTGAGTTGGTCGCGGCGACGGGGCGCTTCCAGAGGATCACGCCCCGGCTGCTCCGGTGGAAGCTGCGCCAGCGCATAGCGGAGCGGAGGCCGTTCGAGGAACTCCCGGATGGGCGCTTCGCCGCCCTCGTGGGCGAAGCTCCCTGGGACGGTGAGAGCCCGGCCGGGGTCCCGGCGGCGAGGGCCGGACGACGCCCGCGGCCGAGGCCCGCGGCGAGCGGGGCCACCGCGGCGCGACAGCCGACTTATCCGACGCCCGCCCGCAGGCTACGCCGCGGGGTCCGGCCGCACCGGCGGGGTTCGTTGTCGTGGGGCCACCGGCATCCCGGCCGGCGGCGGGGCATCGGCCGCGCCGCGAACGTCTTCGGCGACCGTCGGGATCTGCGCGTGCGGTCCGGCGCCCTCGGAACCCGCGCCCGCGGCCGGACGCCCGATGACGACGGCGGCCACCCGTGACACGGTGCTCGCCCATCGCGCGATGGTCGGACGGCACCAGCGGGTCGGGTCCAGGGCGTCGGCGTGGTGGTTGGTCGGTCCCTCGTCGAGGACGGCGCGATGGAGGCCGATGCGGTTGCGCGACCTCCGGACGCTCTCGGCCAGCCGCTGGAATGACGACCGAATCCCTCCGGCCGGCTTCGTCGCGCCGGTCACCGGGGTCAGCGCGGACGCCCGACGGGCTTAGCGATGGCGAGCACGCCCTTCAGGCCGCTCCCGAAGCGGGCGATCGTCTCCCGGTGCCCGCGCAGCTCGCTGTAGGGCAGGTAGCGCAGGTCGAGCTCGGCCACACGCGAGAAGGCGGGCCGGGCGAACTGCGCGCGCACGTCCTCCTCGCGGTTGTCGGGCGCCACCAGGAAGAAGTTGCGCGCGGCCCCGCCCTCGACCCCGAGCGCCAGGTCGAGCATCCGCACGATGCCCGAGTAGATGCTCGTCGTGTGCTCGACCTCGAAGGCGGCCGCGACGTCTCCGGCCGACTTGTCCAGCCAGATCACGTCGATGAGCCGGACCGTCTCGGCCGACCCGTTCGCCGTCAGGCGCCCGGGCAGGCGGTCGAGGCAGCCGTCGGACAGGCGGCCCGCGGCGTAGGGGCGGTTGCCGTCGTTCGACGCGATCCAGACGTCGAAGCCGAGGGCGAGGCCGAGGTCGCGCAGCCAGCCCTGGACCTCGGTGTGGGTGTGGTCGGCCTCACGCGCGGCCAGCGCGGCCTTGGAGGCCGTGTCGGCGGCCTCCGCGCGCACGCGGTCGAGGTCCTCGCGCCAGCGGGCCAGCGCGGCGGCCCCGTCGCGCTCCGGCAGCGGGTATCGCCCGGACCCGACGTCGAACAGGAAGCCCGCGATGGCGCCGTAATCGTTGGAGAGCAGGCCGCGATGGGCGGCGTTGAGGGCGACGATGCCCCGGCGCATGGCGAGGTACTCGTCCCACTTGCCGAGCTTCACATTGGCGCCGGCGACGGCGTTGTAGCCCTTCACGATGGCCGTGTTGAACGGGGGCACAAGGGTGGGGTGCAGGAAGTACAGCAGGTTCGCCGCGGCCGGACCCAGCCCCTTGATGCGTTGCCGGTCGAGGGCGTGGATGGCGGCCAGCACCCCGTCCTCTGCGCTGCAGCACAGGCAGGCGTCGAGGAACCGGCCGAACGCAACCTGGTTGGCGCGGTCTTCGTAGATGTCGGGGATGCGCAGCTTAGGCTTCCAGAGGAAGGCGTGGTCGGCGCCCTTGAAGACCTGGCGCTGCTCCGCGATGGAGTGGACCACCGTTTCCAAGGACGAACCGCGATAGGCGTTGCCGAACGCGTCGGCCCGGATCTCGTCGATCACCGCCTGGAGGCCGCGCCGGATCGAGCGGAAGTTCTTGATGCGCTCCTCCCACAGGAACCAGGTCCGATAGGAGGCGCCGGGGTCCTCGCGCCAATGCCGGATCAGGTTGCCGATCCAGGCGTCGTCCGAGGGGCGGTGATCCGTCCCGGTCTCTTCCGTCAGGCGCATCGGCGCGGCATTCCCAAAATCCGGATTCGGGCCGGAGCATACCATCGCCGCCCCGGTCGGCGCTGTCGTCGGCAAGTCTCAGCGGCGCGCCTCTGCCGGGCAAGGCCGCGCGGGCCCGGACAGGTCGCGGCGGTCGGGACGGCGCCGTTCGGGCGGCGGTTCCATGCCCGGTCGCGAGCCCGGTCCATCAGGCCGACACCGAACCGGGACCGGCCGACCACTTCCGGTGCCCCCCCTCAGCGAGGAAGCCGATCAGGGCGTTCATCGCCGGATCGACCGCCCGGCAGACCAGCGTCGTGGCTTGGCGTTCCTGGGCGACCAGACCGGTCTGGATCAGACGGTGGAGATGATGGGAGAGCGTCGAGGCCGGGACATCGATGCGCTGCTGGAGGGCACCGACCGGCAGGCCGTCTCGGCCCGCCCGCGCGAGCGTACGGTACACCCTCAGGCGGGTCAGATTGCCGAGCGCCTCCAACTGTCGTGCCGCTAGTTCGAGCTCCATGGAAGCACCATGAAGACGCGGGACGGGGTGCGCAACCCTTATTTCTATATATCTAGAACTATCGCCGCGGAATGGGCGTTCGACCACGCGCGCCGACGCAGGGAGGTTCCGCTCCCTCGCGACCGACCGCTGCGCCCCTTCACGCTCGGATGCCCGACCCCATCAGCGCGGCGCGATGCCGTGGGGCAGCGGATCCATCGCCACCGGCGCCGAGATCGGTCGCGAGGCGCGTGACCACGGTAACCGGCTCAATCTTCCGGCACGCACGCGAACCCGAACCGTCTCCGGCGGCACCGCCTGCCCGGGCGTCCGGCAGCGGCGCGGCATCCCCGATGCGCCGTCGCCTCGTCCCTCCCGGACAAAGCTTGGGCAGCTCGATCGACCGTTCCCTGACCATGGCGCAACCCCCGTGTCCCGGCTTGCCGATTATGCCGGGAGTCGGCCACCCGTAACGCGTTACGCATAACGATACCCGTTACACGTTCGTCGAGAGGGCGCGTCCGGGACGATTTCCGAGGCTTCGAACGCCGGTCTTTCGACGTGCGCCGGCTCGCGCTGCGAAGCGGAAGCCGGTCCTCGTCGGCTCGCATCCTCCGGGCGCCCTTGCCGTGGGCCGCCTGGGAAGCGGTCAAGCGTCGTCCGGCTCGTCGCCGCGGTACGGCGACAGGCCGACGAGAACGCACGGGTCCAAGTCCCAGTCGTCGAAACCGGGGTCGAGCAGGCCGACCCCGTCCGCCGACAAGGCGTAGAACGCCTCGTAGGGGTTCGCGTCCCGGTGCGGAGCCGCCGTCGGCGCCCGGTCGCGGGAGAGGTCGCCCTGACCGATCCGGGCGCGCGAGGAGCCCGCCCCGGCGCGCACCCGGCGAGCGCTTCCGGAGCGACCGGGACGAACGGTCCCGGGCGAGGCGACGCGCGGCCGGGGTGCCGGCGAGACGCGGTTCGGTTTCGTGCGGTCGATCATCGCTCTGGTCCTTTCCGTCAGGCGCGAAGGCGGGCGGGTTGCAATGCGCGGAGGCGAGCGGTCGCCACCGGCGTCGGGCGGGCTTTGCGGACGCGGTCGCCGACGGCCTCGGCGGTGCCGACGGGCGCGTCCCGGAGAAGCGGGTCGCCCAGGGCGGCGGCGCAGTCGAGGAGCCGCTCGTGCAGGGCACGGTCCCGGGCCGGGGAGAGCGGCGACATGAGCGCGGCCAGGTCACCCGCCTCGAAGCGCTCGGCGTCCGGATCCGCCGAAACGGCGAGGAGGGTGGCGGCGAGCGCGACCGCCGCGTACCGCATGCCGCCGCCGAGATCCCCCGCGAGCAGCCGCATCTGTTCCAGCGGCGAGAGCCTCGGCAGCCGGAGCGGCAGGACGCGCGGGGCGATCCGCCAGGCCGGCTGGCCGAGCCCGCTGTCGCAGCGAAGGTGCCACGCCCCCGACGCGGTCGCGTGCAGGGCCTGGGCCGCGGTCAGCCGGCACGCGGTGGCCACGACGCGAAGGTGCCCGGGTTCGCCCGGACCGCCCTCGCGAAGCAGGTCCGTCGGCAGGACGGCGATCACGTCGCCTTCCGACCGTGCCGCCAGTCCCGAGAGGACGGCCGCCGCGTCGCCGGGATCGGGGCGGAGCAGGTCGAACGAACCCGAGAGGCGTGCCAGGCCACAGGCCTGGGCGCCGTTGGCGCCGACGGCGACGACGGTCGGACGGGTGCCGGCGGCGGTCAGGCCGCCGGCCACCAGCGCTGCGGCCAGGAGGCCGGTGCGGTCGTTGGAATGGATGGTCGCGATCACGGCGTCCTCCTTTGGGCCGATGCATCGAGGGAATCTTGCCATCTATATTTCCATAAGTCTAGAAATACAGAAATTACTGGTTATCGGATCCCTGGTCGCGCCCGGCGTACTGTCTATCGCGCTTCGCGCGGTCCCGTGCTCGTGACGACCGCCATCGGCGTCCCGCCCTCCTCGAAGGCCGGGCCGTGGGCACGGCCCCTTGTCGCGTCCGTCAGCGCCCGCGAGATCCGCACCCGTCAATTCCTGAAAGGCCTGAGGTGTGGTCCCCTCGTGCGACGCCGCCGCCGGCTCATCCCGGCATCGGCGCCTGAACGGGCGACCGTCGCGCCGAACCGGCGATCACGACGGTCGGTCAAGGCCGGCTCTCAGGGGCGCAGCGGGTCGTCTGCGCGACGACCGCCTGGGGCGTGGAAATCCAAGGACCGGCCGGCTTCGACCGCAGGTAGCCGCTCGGGTCGCCGGGCGCGGTTCGAAAGTGTCACACGATGCCTCATGCCGGTCGCGGGGAGCGGCCTCCGGCATCGTGACGCCGTTTCACCTCGGGCGTATGCGTAAGTAATTCGAGGCGCCCAACACTGTACGCCACGCCACCGTTAACCATTCCAAAAATATGGCTCTTGATAATAGTTGGAATATGCTGTTCATTTCCGCTCTTTTGCCTTAAGATTCGCGGATCAATCACAACGTGTCCGACGTCGCGCGCCCTGTGGCCATTCCACCGGGCGTGCCGGCGTCCGGATTCCGTCATGGAGATTGCCCTTGATCTCTGCCTTCTTCGGTTCCGCTGGCCGGACCCATGCCGCCTACGCCGCGCTCCTTCTCGCCGACGCCTATGGCGTTCTCGGCCGCCCCGTCACGCTCCTGCGCGTCAGGTTCCCCGAGGAGGCCCCGTTGCCGGGCCGGACGGTCACGGAGGAGGGCCTCACCGTCAGCGAGCGCGAGGCGCGCGACGCACGGGAGGCGGGAGAGATCGCGGCCGAGGCCGTGGGGCGGGACGATGATCTCGTCCTCGACCTGCCGGCGGCGTGCCTGGGGAACCTCGGGCTGAGGGCGCGCATCGACGCGCCGGTGCTGCCGGTGGGCCCGACCCCCTTCGAGGAGCATGCCGCGGCGTCGGCGCTCGCGGGCATGAACCCGTCGGAGGATTTCGGTCTGGACGTGGTCTCGCCGCCCTGGCTCCTCGGGTGCGGGCGCAGCGGCGGAGCCGCCGCTGCCGACGCGTTCGGCCGCGTCATGCGTGGGCACGAGGCGCTCGTGCCGGGTCGAGGCCGTGTCCGGACCCTGCCGACGGTCGTGCCGGCGTTCGGCCGCGGGGAGGCACAGCGCATCGCCGAAGGGGATCGCACGAGCCGCAGCCTCGGGGCCTCCGTCACGCTGCTCGCCGCCCTGCGCGCCGCCGCCGCGAACCCACATGCCGCCGAGGTCGACCCCGCCGCGTTCGCCGCGAACCTCGGTGTCGACGTCGAACAGGCTCGGGCGCCGGACGAGCGCGAGGCCGGCGACCGGCTGCGCGACCTCGCCGACGAGCTCCAGGGGATCCGCGACCAAGTCAAGCCGACGCGGGAGGACCTGCACGGCGCCCCGCGCCTTGAGCGGTGGCGGGCCTCCACCCGGTCCGTGAGAGTGCTCACCGGCGAGGTCCACGGGCATCCGAACTTCCCCGACGGCCGCCGCATCACCACGAGCGATCTGTACGCGTCCGATGGCCGGCGCTGGGCGCGCACCCTGTCGAGGTATTTCGTCCTGGGCCAACCCGACACGGGCGCCGAGCGCCTCGACCGGCACTAGCCACCGCCATCCCGTCCGAACGAACCCCGCCCGCGCGCCTCGGCGCGCGGGAGCGGGTCCGTCTTGCCCGTCACGAGCCCGGAGGACGCATGCGCGCGAGCGACGATTCCCATCCCCGCGACCGGACCCTCCCGCGCCGCGAGCCGCCCGCGGGAAGCCATCCGCTCGCGCTCTGGCGCACGGAGCGGCTTCCGGACATCGAGGCCTCCGCGATCCGGGAGGTCCGCCGAGCTCTCGCCGGCGGCGTTTGCCTGCATCATCGGTCCTGGCCCGCGGCCCGGAGGGGCGAGGCCGCGGCCGCCATCGCCGTCACGCTCGACCTAACGCGGCGCGCCGAACCGGACCCCGCCGTCGTGGACCTCGCGCTCTCGACGGTGCTCGTCGCCGCCTGGCGGGGCGATGCGGCGGCCCGCACCGTCCTCGCCCACGTCCTCGCCGGCCTGCCGCCGGACGTGCGCGGCGGGCGTCCGGGCCGACCCGGAAGGCGGCGGCCCGGACGCCGCCCCCCGCCGCGGCGGTGACCGCCGCATCCCGAACAACGGGACGATCCCGACAACCAAGGAGTCGATCACGTGCGGATCTGGACCTTCAGCGACTTGCACCGCGACCTGTCGCGGGCGCCGTGGACGCCCGGGCACATCCCCGACGCCGACGTCGCCGTCGTCGCAGGCGATGTTGGGCAGGGCCTGGCGGACACCATCCTCTGGCTGGGCCAAGCCATCCGACCGATCATGCCGGTCGTGGTCGTGCCGGGAAACCATGAATTCTACGGCTCGGCCGTGGACGAGGAGCGCGCGCTCGGACGCCGGGCCGCGGAACGGCACGGCGTGACCCTGCTCGACGACGACACCGTCGAGATCGGCGGCGTCGCCTTCTCCGGCGGCACGCTCTGGACCGACTACGGCCTCGACGGCGCGGGAAACCGCCGGCGGGCCGTGGCGGCCGCGCAGGCCGGCCTCAACGATCACCGTTGCATCGCGACGACGCGCAACCCGGGCTGGCGCACCTTCCGGCCGGAAGACGCGGCGGCCCTGCACGCCGCCAGCCGCGCCTTCCTGGAACGCGCGCTGCTGGAGGTCGACCCGCCGGGCGCGCGGGCGCGACCGCACGTCGTGGTCACGCACCACGCCCCCGCCCGTGCCTCGCTCGACCCGAGCTTCGCCGGCAGCGTGCTGAACCCGGCCTTCGCGAGCGACCTCGGCGGCCTCATCGCCGCCAGCCGCCCGGACCTCTGGCTTCACGGCCACGTCCACGCCAGCCGCGACCACCGGATCGGTCCGACCCGGATCCTGTGCAACCCCCTCGGCTACGACGGCGAGAACCCCGCCTTCGACCCCGCCTGCGTCGTCGAGGTGCCGTCGTAGGCCGTCGCCGGCGGATGCCTGCCGCGACCCGGGCCCGACGTGACCCGGCCCCGGACCTCGACCCATCCTCGGAGCAAGGCGACCATGCCCCACCTGACATTCCTGCGCGACGACCTGAACGAGGCGGAGACCGGGGACGTCGCCGCCGACGAGCGCCGTCCCGCGACCGAGACGCTCGCGGCCTTCGCGCTCGAAGCGGCGCTCTCGCCCGCCCAGCGCCGCCGCATCGCCGCCGACCCCGCCTTCGCCCTCGTCGTCCAGGTTCCGGCCGCCGACTGGGTCGAGCCGGTCCGCGAGGCGTGCGGGCGCCTGGCGGCGTGGGGTCACGTGGTGGCGCGCAACGGCGGTTCGAGAAGCGAGGACCGTGCGGACCGCGGAAACGACCGAGTGGCGGACCGGCTCGCCCGCGGCGACCGGGTGCTCGGGGTCTCGCAATCGCCTGCGCGCTACCTGCCTTCGGCCCTCGTCGCCGCGGCGGACCTGCACGTTCGGCTCCCTGGCGCGACCGACGCCGTGATCGCGCGGGTCGTCCGGGCCGCCACGGGGCGGCGTCCGACCCTGCCGCCCGGGATCGCCCGCGGGCTGGACTTCTTCGAGATCGCCGCCGCGGTGCGCGGGACGACGGCGCGGTCCTGCGTCGCGCGCCTCGCCGCGGCGGCGCGCTCGAAGGCCACCGCGGATCCCGCCGTCGGGTCGGCGCCCGATTTCGCGACCCTGGTCGGCTTCGGCGATGCACATGCCTGGGGTACGCGCCTCATCGACGAGATCGCGACCTGGCGCGCCTCCGGCGGCGCGCCCGCGTTCCAGCGGCTCGACAGGCACGTCGCCCTCAGTTCCGCCCCGGGGTTAGGAAAATCATCTTTCGTCCGCTCGCTCGCGAAGGCCGCGGGCCTGCCGCTGGTCGCGACCTCGGTCGGCGCCTGGTTCACCGGATCCGACGGACACCTGGGTGGCGTGCTCCGCGCCTGGGATGCCGCGTACACGCACGCGTGCGCGCTGGCGCCTAGTATTTTGTTCCTAGATGAGGCTGATAGTATTCCTAACAGAGCCACGATGGACAACCACGCGCGCGAGTGGTGGACCCCCTTGTGCACGAGCATTTTGCTCGGTTTCGATGCGCTCAACGCGCCCGGCGCCCCCGAGGTGTGCATCATCGCGGCGACGAACCACGGCGACAGGCTCGATCCCGCCTTGATCAGGCCCGGACGGCTGGGCCGGGTGATCGAGATCAAGCCGCCCTCGGCCGCCGACCTGGCGGTCATCTTCCGGCAACACCTCGACGACGGCGAGGTGCCCGACATGGACCTCGCGCCGCTCGGCGCGCTTGCGCTCGGCGCCAGCGGCGCCCAGGTCGCCGGGTGGGTGTCCGAGGCCCGTGCCGCCGCGCGCGCCGCCGGACGGCCGATGCGCCCGGAGGACCTGCTCGGCCGCGTCGCGCCGCCGGATCAAGGGAGCCCGGCGGACCGACGTCGGAGCGCGTACCACGAGGCGGGGCACGCCGTGGCGTTCGAGCGGATCGGTGCCCGCGTCGCCCAGGTCGACTTGGTCCCGCGCCGGGATTCGCTCGGCGCGACCTCCGTGGCGACCCGCCTCGGCCAGTCGCCGACCCGCGCGGAGATCGAGGGCCTCGCGGTCGCGCTCCTGTGCGGACGGGCCGCCGAGATCCTGTTCCTCGGGGAGCCGAGCGCCGGGGCGGGCGGCGATAGCCGCTCGGACCTCGCGCGCGTGACGACCCTGCTCGCCGGCAACCACGCCTCGCTCGGCCTCGGCGACCGGTTGACGTATCGCGGCGCCCCCCACGAGGTCGCGGTCGCGCTGTCGCTCGACCCCGCCCTTCTCGGGGCGGTCGAGCGCGACCTCGACCGGCTGAGCGGCGAGGCTTTGGCCGTCATGGAGGCGAACCGCACCGCCGTGGCGGCCGTCGCCGAGCTGCTGATCGCGCGGCGCCTGGTCTCGGGCGACGCGCTCCGGGCGCTGATCGCCGAGGCGGACCAACACCGCGCCGCGCAGGACGGAGGACAGCCGTGACGCTCCACGTTCCCGATCCGGTGGCCCGGACCGAGGTGCATGCACCGGTACCGACGGAAGGCCCGTCCGCCGTGCCGGCCGCCCCCGGGGCGCGGTCCGCCCCGTCGGAGCCCGTCCCGTTCCGTCTGTGGACCCTGTCCGACCTCAGGGTCGACCGGGCGCCCCACGTGCTGCCGGACCCGCTGCCGGACTTCGACGCCTTGCTCGTCCCGGGCGGGATCGCGCCCGGCCTGTGCCGGTCCGTGCGCTGGCTTGCGGACGCGCTCGGCGGCCGCCAGGGTCGGCGGCCGGTCGTCCTCGTCCCGGGACCGGCGGAGTACCTCGACGGCGAACCCGTGGGCGAGGCGCTCGCCGAGGCCGTGCCGCTCGGGGCGGCGCTGGGCATCACCGTGCTCCACGACGGCGCCGTTCGCCTCGGCGATCCGCTCCGGCCCGGGTTGGTCATCCTGGGGGCGACGCTCTGGACGGACTTCGCCCTCGACGGCGTCGAGAACGCCCGGACCGCCCGCGCCCACGCCCGGAGCCGCTGGACGGTGACGGACAGGGCGGCGAGCGCGCCCGGGGTGCCCTTCTTCCCGCACGACGCGGCCGGCGCGCACGCCCGCTCGCGGGCCTTTATCGAGGACGCCCTCAACGCCGTCGCCGTCGGTGCCGGCCCGTACGGCCATATGCCGAATCCGGTCCTGCGCGACATCGGCCCGGGCGACCGGGCCGCGGTCGTCACCGGCTTCGCCCCATCACGGTCCTGCCTGCCGCCCACCCTGGCGAGGCCCGTGCTCGACCCGTGGCGGGTCTGCTGGCACGCCTCCGCCCTGGACCCCGTGATGGAGGGGTGGGGCGCCCCGGCCGTCTGGATCCACGGGAACGTGCCGCAGGCCTGCGACCTGCGGCTCGGGCGCACGCGCGTCGTGAGCAACCCCTACGACCCGGACGACCCGACGAACGGGTTCGACGCCAGCCGCACGATCCTGGTCTGACAGCCGCCCCGGAGAACCGCCCCATGCACGAGACCTGCTCCCCGTCGCCCCGGCTTCGGCTCCCCTCCATGTCCGACGCGAGCGCACCCGCGGCCGGCGCGCGCTCCGCCGTCCGCCACGACCGTCGGCCGGCGGCGGAACCCGGCGCGGAAGCGGACGCGCTCCTCGTCGTCGATATCGAGACCGTGCCGGACGAAACGCTGATGCCGCCGCCCGAGGTGTGGGCCCGGGACAGGTTTCCGAAATGCGCGTGGCACGCCGTGGTCGCGGTCAGCTTCGTGCAGGCGGAGATCCTGCGCGACGGCGACACGGGACTGGAGGAATATCGGGTCACCGCCTGCAGGAGCGGCGGCGAGGCGGGCTGGGACGAGGCCCGCATCCTGCGCGGCTTCTGGCGGCACTTCGCCTCCGGCAGATTCCGGCTCGTCACCTGGAACGGCCGCGGCTTCGACATGCCGACGCTGCTCCACCGCACGATGCTCCACGGCATCTCGGCGGAAGCCTGGTTCCGGCGCGGCACGCGCTGGTCGGGCTACGGCAACCGGTACGGCGGCGCCCACGTCGACGTCATGGACGAGATGTCCGGGTTCGGGTGCGCCAGCCGGCTCACCCTGGAGGAGGCGGCCGCGCTGGTCGGCATGCCGGGCAAACTCGGCGAGCACGGGTCGCTGGTGGCCGACATGGTCGCCGCCGGCGAGATCGAGCGCGTCCGGGCGTATTGCGAGACCGACACGATGACGACCTTCGGCATCTACGTCCGCCATGCGTATCTCGCCGGCCGGACCGACGCCGCGGCCCACGACAGGGCGATCGCAGGCCTCCAGGATTACCTGGAGCTGGAGCGGACCCGCAGACCGCATCTAGGCGCCTACCTCGATGCCTGGCGACGCCTGTCCGACACGCGGCCGGCGTTCGTCGTCGACAGGGACCGCCGGGGCGGATGACCCTCGCCCTCGGGTCCCGGTCCCGTCCTCCCGGGTCGCGGGGCGCGGGGCGCGGCACCCGGATCGGGCTCGGGGCCCCGGTCCAGATCGCCGCGTCTCGGGCCCGGGCCGCGCGGCGTCGCCGGCACACCGGACCGGCCGCCGGCGCACGCGCCCGGACCGGTGACGCCCACCGCGGGCGCCGTCGTGCGACGGATGCCGAAGCGGCGCGCCGCGGTCCGGCGCCCCATGCGTTCGCGCCGTGCCGCCTGAGGCGGCCCGGTCCCCGAGAACCCCTGGATGTCGAGGCGGGACATGGCGGAACGCGCGAGCGGAACTTCACCGGGGTCGCCGTCGGGAACGTCGCGGCCGGCGGCGGCGCGGCGGCACGTCCCGGCAGGGTCGG
Source organism: Methylobacterium sp. GXF4 (assembly GCF_000272495.1). Lineage (NCBI taxonomy): Bacteria > Pseudomonadati > Pseudomonadota > Alphaproteobacteria > Hyphomicrobiales > Methylobacteriaceae > Methylobacterium > Methylobacterium sp. GXF4. The sequence goes on from NZ_AKFK01000070.1 coordinate 34,442, forward strand.
GGACGGCGTTTGTGCCTTGCCGCGCGCCTCGCACAATGGGCTGTGCGCCCGAATCCCGGGCGCCGTCCAAGGACAGGACCGACCCGGCCCGGCCTCCGCGCACAGTCCCGGTGCGAGGTCGTGCCGTGCGCCTCGACCGGACGCCCGCGCGCCTGGGGCACCGTCCGGCCATGCATCCCGACCCCGAATTCCCGGTTTCCCCCGCCGGCGTCCGCCCGGCGCGGGCGGACGTGCACGAACTCGCGCGGGCGCGGCAGGCCATCTCCGCCCTGGCCCATCCCGACACGCGGCCCATCGTTGATACGGCCATGGGCACCCTGCATGCGGCGCTCTCCGGGGGCGGTCTCCAGGTCTCCAAGATCCCCGGGCTGCAGAGCGCCATCCGCAAACACGTCAGGCAGGCCTGGATGGATGGCATCGTCGCCCCCCTCGCCCGGTCGCGCCATCCGGCCGACCGCGCCGTGCTCGACGCGATCCCGAAGGATTTCGCCCTGAGGGCCCACGCCGAGGTGCTGGCCGCCCTGGAACGGATCGCCCGTTGGGTCCCCGAGGATGCCGAAGGCACGCGGGCGCACCTCGGGCGGGCCTTCGAGTACCTGCGGATGCTGCCGCTCATCCTGCAGGCCCTCGCCGACCTCGAAGACCTCGCGCCGGGCGCCACTCGAACGGGCCGCCCCGCGTCCGGACCCGGTTCCGCGGCCCTTGCCGACGCCGCCGCACTGGTCCAGCGCCGGCTCAGGGCGGCGCTGTCGCCGGGCCTTCCATCCTTGATCGGCGACCTGGCCGACCTGGTTCACCGCGCCCCCCCGGCCGCGGCCGACGTCCCCGCGCTGCGCTGGACGGCCGCCGCGCTCCTCGCGCCGCCCGCGCGCGGCGCCCGGACATCGGACCGGGGCGGTCCGCAATGGCGCCGGAGCCTCGCCGGCGCGCTCTCCCGCGACCTGATAGACGAGGCGCTCGCGCCGGCCGCAGGTCGACTGCTGCGCCGGCATGCCGGCCTGGAGATCGGGGACGCCCGCTATGCCCGGCAAGAGGGACACGGAGGCCGGCTAGACCTCGCCCTGTCCCGCGCCGGCGTCAGGCTGCTCCTGACGGTCCGCTTCGACGTCGCCGCCGGGCGGTTCGAGCAATCCTCCGCGGTCGTCTCGTCGGACGGCGCGCCGACGACGCTCGCGCCCGAAGACACCGATGCACTCCTCGATGCGTCCATCCCCGACGAGCTCGACACACCCGCACATCGCGCGATGCGCCGCCTCTCGCGGCTGGACCGCGCGCCCATCCTCCACATGCACGTCAACGGGACCGGCGAGCTCCAGGTCGCTCCTGAGGCGGTTCGGACGCAGGATGCCGGGTTGCTGGAGGAGCTTGTCCGCACCGCCGACGAGGAGGGAAGCGCCGTCAGGTTCGACCCGGTCCGCGACCTCGTGCTGGCGTCCGGCTTGGTCGAGATCGGCTTCGAGTGGCACGACGGGCCGGCCGGTCGGTGCCTGATCCGCGCCCCGGCCCAACCCACCGGTCGGCCAGGCCCATGACGACCAGGTCCGGGACGGCCGGGTCGCCGACCGGCTCGGGGGCCCTGTCGACGGCAAAGCCGCTCGGCCAGTGCGAGGGTCGCGATACCCGCTGACCCCCGAGGGCCAGCTTGATGAACTGCGGCATACGCCTTCGTCTCGGCGCAGATGCTGATTAGAATACGCAGACCGACATTTGGTACGGCGGCCTGTGCTCGAATGAATGCTTCATCGACTTGAAGATCGACGAACGCGGACGTGGCGTTTGCGGGCGCCCTTGGTCACTTCGATGGTCGCCAGCCGTTCGATACACGCGACACTCCGCCGGAGGATGACCCGGGGACGCGACGGACAAGATTGGCCGGGTGCGCGATCCGGTTTCACTCACCCGGTCGACCGGGCCGACCGGGTGAGGTTCCGTTTACCACGTCCGGTGGACCTGGGCGAAAGAACTTGCGGCCTGGCGGGCACCCGGTCTATGGTCCGATCAGCAGGTCGCGGAGCTACTCCGGACCTGGATGCGGACCTGGACCTGGTCGGGGGTGCCGAATGGATGTGATCATTCAGATGTGCCAGGAGCGCGACCGGGCCCGGCAAGCCGCCGCGGACAGGACGCGGCAGCTTCAGGAGCTCATGTTGGAACACGTGAGCGCCATCGCGGCGGAGACAGCCAAGGCGGCCCGCCTCGACCAGGTGATCGCGACCCTGCGGCAGGGGGCTGCCTACGCGCCGGAGCCGACGCCGGCGGCCGACCAGGCCGAGACGGAAGCGCCGGCCCAGCCGCTGCCGGCCGACGAGCCGGTCTCGGGCGGGGCCGAGCGGGAGCCGGTGCCGCAAGTCTCGGGCCTGGTCGCCCAAGTCATCGTCGACGCACTCGCGAAGGCGGGCGCCAAGGGGCTGTCGGGAAGCGAAGTCAATGACGCGGTTCGGGACGCCGGCTTCACGCTCGATGCCTCGGAGAAAAACAAGACCCGCCTTAAGAATAAAAACCTCGTTTACCATGATCGCAAGGCACAACATTGGTATCTGAAAGATCCAACGAAGGCCTCGGCGTCATAAGACCAGTCTAGATCCAACAACTCATCAATCATCGAGGAGAATGGCAATGCGCAACATATCTCGCGCAGCCCTCCGCGCGCGCTCGCGCGACCCACCGGATCGGGAAGTGATCGGAGCGGCAAAATAAAAGCGCACGGTCCGATCCGGACCGCACGCTTTGAGCTTGCCCGCAACCGAGCTGCGAAGCCGTAGCAGGTTAGGACTGGCCCGTCGGCCGAGAGCTTGAGCCCTCTCGACCGCGTCATTGCCAGACCTCGTGATCACGATTGCCGAAAACCAGACCGGCCAACCACCGGGATCAAGGCCGACATTCGAGACCGACGACGTATGCCAGCTCTCGCCTGCGAAAGCAAGCGGGCTGCGCTCCGCCTCCTCGGGATCCGCCGGCCCAAGCCGGCCGCGCCCGGACCGTCCCCGCGACGGATCCGGACCGGCCCCGCGCGACCCCATCCGAGGAGAGCATCATGAACGAGCCGTACCGCGTCGAGCCCCTCACGGCCGACTTCCAGCCGCCCCTCGCCCCCCTGATCGACCGAGCCTTCGATGCCTGGGACGGGGACGTCGCCGCGCTGCTCGGCGTCCCGCGGGGGACGTTCGAGCGGGAGACCGAGGCCAGCGAGCCCACCGAGTTCTGAGCCGCCGACGAAGCCCCGGCCTCCGGGCCGGGGCCGCCATCCCATCCCATCCCATCCCATCCAATCAACAAGGCTGGCCCCGTCCGCCTTTCAAGGACCCATACGACCATGAAGCAGCTCGAACTTTTTCCGTCGACGACTGCCGACGCTGACCGTCTCCGGGCCGAGATCCAGGCCCTCGACGAGATGACGGAGCGCGAGCGCGCCGCCGCGCTGCGCCGCCACCGCTATGTGCGGGCGGTCGAGGACCTCCCGCAGGGACGGCGGGGTGACCGCCACCTGCGGGCCGCGATCCGCGCCGTCTGCGAGCTGAGCGACGACGTCGATCCGCCCACGCCGCGCCAGGTCAGGACATGGGAAGCGCGGCTTAGGGAGGCCGGCGGCAACCCGGCCGGCCTCGCCGACCGGCGGATGGCGCGGTTGCCCCGGCAGCAGACCCACTGGGCCCCGTGGATCGGCGAGCTTGTCGACCAGGTCGTGGCCGAGGCCGACCCGCGCCTGGGCGTCACGCTGACGGCCATGGCCCGCCTCGCACAGGCGAGGTGCTTGGAAGCGGCGCCTGCGCGGGGCGGCGCGGCCGCCCACGTTCCCGGTTTCCGGACCCTCGTGCGGATGGTCGGCGACCGTCTGCGTTCCCTGCAGCAGGCGTATCGGTACCGGCAGCTCTCGTGCGGGCGTCCTCTCGCCGAGGTCGTCGTCGCCCGGGAAGTCCTGCGGCTCGCCATCCCGGAACTCGGCGCCGACCGCGTCCACCTGGTCACCGCACGCGACAGCTACAGCGGCGTGATCGTGGCGGCGGCGCTCGGCATTGCGCCGCCGGACGGGGAGGACCTGCTCGGCCTGTTCGGGGCGCGGACCGCGACGGCTGCCGCGGAGCCGCTCGGCGCCGCCCGCCTGTGCATGGGGCTGCCGGAGGTGATCGTGCTGGACCATGATCCCGCCTTCCTCGGCGCCACGTTCCAGCATTCCGCGGCGGCGCTCGGCATCCGGCTGCACTTCGCCGGGGTCGACCATCCGGGCGCTCCCTGCCGGGCAGCGGGCCTGCAGCGCTGGCTGACGGCCCGGGGGGAGGCGGTCGAGGACGCAGGAGGCCTGATGGCGGGGGCGCACGCCTGGCTCGCCGATCTGGACTTCCGCCGCTCCGGAGCGGACCGGCGGACCCCGCTGGACCGCTGGCAGGAGGGGGTCGCTCGCTATCCCATCCGGCTGTCGCCGGGGGCCGCTCCCGCGATCCGGACCGGCGAGGAATCGGGTGGCGCCGACGCAGCCGAGGGGCCTGACGGCCGCGACACCCGGCGGCGGCCCTGATGCCGGCGACCCTGCGAAGCCGTCATGTCGGCAAGCCGAGCCCGTCGCGCCCGGTCGTCACCGGCCGACGGGACTGCATCACGGGCGAGGTCCCCTCCGGCAAGGTGGGGATGGGCTATCGCATGGTGGCCTACGAGGGCCTCCTCGCGCGGGACTTCATCCTGATCCTGGAGCAGGACGATGCCGTCCTGCGCTACCAGGAGGAGCCCGCTCCCTTCCGGTGGCACGACGGCGTCCGGTGGCGCCGCTACACGGCCGACTTCGCCGTGGAGATCGACGACGGGCGGCGCATCGCCGTCGAGGTCAAGCCGCGGAAGAGGGTGATCAGGCTGGGCTGGGACGGGATCCGGCCCCGCATCGAAGCCGGCGCCAAGGCCGCCGGCTACGACGGCTTCGAGCTCTGGACCGAGGTCGAGGTCGACGCGCTCCGCGTCGCGAACGCCGCGCTCGTCGCGAGCGAGCGCACCTTCGTGGCCGACGAGGCGGAGCAGCACACCATGCGCGTCGTTCTCGACCGCTTCGGCGGCCAGGGCCTCGTCCGGGACCTCCGGGCGGCATCGGGGCTCCAGGCCCGCGCCTTCCGGGCCGTCGTGGCCCTGGTCGCGCGAGGCGAGGCCGAGCTGGCCGACCCCGGCCGACCCTTCGACGACCACGCCATGATCCGCCGCCCCGCGAACCTCAGGAGTGCACCTTGAACAGGCTCGACCAGCAGTTCCGCCTTCCCATCGGCGCGGTCGTCGTCGTCGACGGCGTCCCCTACGCCTCCGTCGCCCGCGAGCGGGCGGGCCTCGCCCTGCGCAGGCTCGCGGGCGGTTCCGAGACCGTCGTGCTGAGCGACGCCGTCCTGGTGGACCTCCACCGCGGCGGGAGGGTGCGCATGGCGGGACCCGGTGCATGCGGGGGGCTGCGCTGACCATGGGCGCGTGCCAGATCCGTCTCCAAGCGGACGCGCTCGTCATCGTCGAGGGCGTCTACCACAAGGTGCTCTCGCGCGACGAGGCCGGCGTCACGCTGCGCACCCTCGGGGCGAGGCCGGTCACGGTCACGAAGACCCATGCCGAGTTGGCCGACCTCTACTTCGGCGAGCCCAGGCGGCTCCAACTGGTGGAGGACACCGCCGCCGGGCTCCCCCAAGGCGTCAGGGACAACCTCCTGCGCAACATCGACACCTTCGACGTTCGCCAGCAGGACGCGGCGCTGATGCGCCTCGACTACGTGCAGGCCTGCGACCGGTGCTTCGCCGAGCGGACCCATAGGAAGGTCCCGAAGGGCTACGCCGATATCGCGAGGCTCGTCGCGGCCGAGCGCCGGCAGCGGGCCATCGAGAACGAGGGCTCCCATCCCGACGACGTGCCGCTCGAACGGGTGAGCGGCTCCTCGCTGAAGGGTTGGTACGGGCGCTGGCGCAAGGGCGGTAAGTCCATCGTGGCGCTGATCCCGCTGGACGACCTGAAGGGACGGGCGGGTTTCCGCCTCGATCCCGAGGTCGAGATGATCATCGCGGAGCGCGTGCGCGAGGACTGGCTCACCCGGAACGGACCGCCGCTGAGCCATGTCATCGTCTTCATCCAGGGCAGGATCGAGCGCGAGAACAAGACGCGCACCGTGCCCTTCGACGTGCCCGATGGCATGACGATCCGGCGTTGGGTGAAGGCGAACGTCAGCCAGTTCGACGTGATCTACCATCGCGAGGGCCCCGCGGCGGCGGAGCAGGCCTTCCGGCACGTCAAGAAGGCCCCCCAGGCGACGCGGCCGCTCGAAATCGTCGAGGTCGATCACACGCCCCTCGACGTGCTGGTCCTGGAGGGCGACGGCACGCCGGCGCGCGACCGGCGCCGCAAGGACAAGCGCACGAGGCGGGTCTGGCTCACGGTCGCGATCTGCGCCGCGACCCGCATGATCGTGGGATTCCACCTCAGTGACGAGCGTCCCTCCTGGACTTCGGTGATGCACTGCCTGCGCATGGCGGTGCTGCCGAAGGACCTGACCGGCATCCGGGTCGACACGGCGTGGCCCGTGTTCGGCGTGCCGGAAGTGGTCAAGCTCGATAACGGGAAGGAATTCCACTCCCGGTCGATGAAGGCGGCCGCCGGGCAGCTGCGGTTTGAGCTCCGCTACATGCCCCGGCGCAAGCCCCACCTGAAGGGCAAGGTCGAGCGCGCCCTCGGCACTATCGCGCGCGACTTCTGCGCCTACCTTCCCGGACGGACCTTCCGCGACGTGCGCGAGCGCGGCGACTACGACAGCGTCGGGCAGGCCGCCCTGACCCTGGCCCAACTCGTCGAGTTCTTCACCATCTGGGTCGTCGACATCTACCACAACCGCAAGCATGGCGGGCTGCTCGGACGAACGCCCCTGCTGCGCTGGCAGGACCTGGCGGGCTATGGCACGCGCCTGCCGCCGTCGGCCGACGACCTCGACCCGCTCATCGCCCTGGTGGTCCCGCGGACCATCCAGCGGAACGGGATCACCTTCCTCGGCCTCACCTACCAGTCCGACGAACTGAAGGGCGTCCGTCGCAGGAAGGGCTTCCACTTCGGCGACGAATTCCTCGTCAAGGCCGAAGCGTCCGATCTCGGCCACCTCCTCGTCCTGGTGGACGAGGAGGCCGGTTGGATCAAGGTCCCCTGCGAGGACGGGTTGGCCGACGGGACGTCTCTGGCGGAGTGGCGAGACGTGGTCCGCACGGCGCGTCGGATGACGCAGGAAGGCCAGCGCGTCGCTCGCGCGACGCTCGTCCGCGCGATGGAGCTGCTGCGCGCCGAATGCCGCAAGGCCGGCGTCAAGCCGAAGCGCCTGGCGAGCGCCGACGTCGACTGGTTCCGCGACCACGCCGACGACCCGATGTTCGAGGTCGCCTGGGACGTCGCGGACGAGGGCGCCCACGAGGAAGAGCGGCTGCGGACCCGACGCCCGCGGAAGGCCGCGCCGCCGGCCGCGGCCGACGCGGCACCCGCGCCCCGGGTCGGGCAGGGTGGCCGCAAGACCGCCCCGCGCCCGGCCAGCGCCCCGCAGGAAGCCCCGCAGGACGCCGCGCCGGCGGCCCGACCGGCCGGTCCGAGGCCCGTCGCCGCCGAGGCCGATCCGCGGAGCGTGACGGCGGATGTCGGCGCCGAGTTCGACCCCGACGATCCTGACAACTGGACTGCCGAGTGAGGGCCATCGCATGCCGCAAAGCCAGGACGGGGAGATCTTCCGCCCCGACGTCACCATCCTTCCCGGCCCCCAGGCCGCCCCGGTCCGCCGTGAGCGGTTCGCGATCCGCTTGAGCCCGCAGGACCTCGAACGGCGGGCCTGGAAGCGACGCGTCGACACCATCCACGTCAACACCGACGTCGTGATCAAGACCGTCGCGCGCTTCGACGAGATGCTCAAGGACCTCGGCGACGATGTCGAGGGTCAGTGCCTCGTCATCCCGGCCGCTTCCGGGGCCGGGAAGTCGCATCTGCTCGCCCGGTTGCAGCTCCGCCCGGCGCTCGTGCCGTTCCGCGACGAGTTCGGCCCCGTGCGGCCGCTGGTCTACATCAAGGCGCCGAGCCCCTGCACGCTGAAGACGCTGGGTCTCGCGCTGTACCTCGCCATGACGGAGAAGGAGCTCAGCGCCAACCTGAAGGAGCACGATATCTGGACCCGGGTGCGCCACCAGATGCACGCCCAACTCGTCTCCATCATCATGATCGACGAATTCCACCATGCCTTCCGCGGACGCACCGGTGACGAGCGGCGCACCCTGGTCGAGACGCTGAAGAACCTCGTCATCCCGGATCCGGACGATCCGCTTCGGCCGCCCGGTGCGGAGTTGCGCCCCGTCTCCCTCGTGCTCTCGGGCATGCCCTGGCTCAAGAAGGTGCTGAAGGAGGATTTCCAGCTCCTCCGGCGCTGCGTCTTCAAGCCGATCAAGCCGCTGGGTCACTCGGAAGCCTGCGTGAAGAAGGCCACGAAATTCCTGTCGCTGGTCGAGGCAAGGCTCGGCTTCCCGGCCGCGTGCGGCCTGTCGGAGCACGACATGGTTCAGCGCATGCTCAAGGCTTCGAACGGCTACACCGGTCGCATGATGCACCTCGTCAAGAAGGCGGCCTTCCGCGCCATCCAGTCGGGCAAGCCGAGCATCGGGCAGGTCGACCACCTCGGCTTCGTCTTCGAGGAGATCTTCGAGCTCGGTCCGCGCAGGAACCCGTTCCTGGTGGTCGACATCTCGACCCTGCCGAAGATGAAGGAGATCGAGTTCGAGAGGCTCACGCGCCTGACGGGGACCGCCGAGGCCGGGGTCGAGACGCAAGCCGACGACGCGTAGGGGGAAACCGATGCGGCTGACCATCATCCCGCCCGTCATCGACGGGGAATCCGCCGCGGCCCACCTGCTGCGCGCCTTCGACGTCAACGGCGAGCCGTGGAGCCGCGAACGCCTCAGGACCGCGGGCCATTCCATGAGCGACATCCTGCAGGGCCGCGCCGCCGGCCCCCTCGCGGATCGGCTCGGCCGTGGCGAGGACGCGTTCCGGGGTTGGACGCCCACCGAGATCACCAAGAAAAAGGTCGTGATCGCGGACGAGGTGGTCCACCGGGACGATTGGACGACGAACGTGCGGCGGTGGTGCCCCTGCTGTTGGCAGGACGACCTTCGCAGGACGCCGTCGGGACGACACGCGCACTGGAACATCCACCGGCGCTTCTGGTGGGACGTGGCCGCCGTCGGCACCTGTCCCCTCCATCATGTCCGCCTGGAGGCGTCCTGCCCGATTTGCCGGACGGGCGTCACCTGGGAAGCCGGCTCGCTGACCCGTTGCAGGAACGGCCATTCCCTTCTCGCCTGCGACGGCGCCAGGGTCCCGCCCGCGACGACGCTGGCGGACGCCTACGTGGTCGGCCGCCTCGGCGGCATGGCCCGGACCAGCGTGCCCCTCCTCGACGGCCTGACGCTCGCCGAGGCCTGCGACGCCATGGAGCGGTTCGGCGTCGCCCTGCTCGGGGGCGCCGACGGGGCCCTCTCGAAGTTTCCGGCGGAGCGCCATCCGGAGGTGTTCTCGGCCGGTCTCGCCACCGCCCGGGACTGGCCGCACGCCTTCGACGCCCTGCTCGACGGGATGGCCCGAGCCGACCATGTCGGCCTCGGCGCCTGGGGGGCCGAACAGGTCTATGGCTACCTGTATCTCTGGGCGAAGCGGCTGCCGGCGGGAGCGAGCGGGGATGCGGTTCGGGCGGCCCTATACGCGCATCACGCCGGTCGGGGCCCGGTTCACAAGACCTCGGTGGTGATCCGGCATGCCGACGTCCCGTTGGTCAGCCTCGCCGACATCGCCGCGGAATGCGGCCGAAGGCCGGAGTTCATCGCCGGCTACGTCAAGGCCCTGGGCGCCTGGCCGCAACGGACGAGGAGGGGTACGCCCATCGGCATCGCCCGCGAGACCGCCGCCCAGATCCGGGCGATCCTCGACCGCGCGCTCCGCGCGGAGGATCTGCCGGCGGCGCTCGGGCTGGCGAAGCGCCAGACGCGGATGTTGGTCGCGGCGCGAATCGTCCCACCCGCCGAGATCCACGCGCGCGCCGGCATCAAGGCCGACGTCTTCGACCGGGATGCCGTGGCCGCCGTGCTATCCCGGATCCGTGGCTCGGCGCCGACCGTCGGGGCCACGCCCGCCGGCCTCCTTCCGCTCGCGCGAGCCAGCCAGCACGGCAAGGTCGACGGCGTGCGCGGCACCTGCGACATGATCCTGGCCGGCCAGCTTCGGGTCAGGGCGGTCCTGCGGGACGTACCCGGCCTCGCGGGCTTCCTGGTCAACCCGGAGGACATCAGGGTCGCGCGGCGTTCGCGCGAAGGTGGGGGTCTCACCCTCGAAGAGGTCGGCCGGCGGCTCACGGTCCCGACGGACAGCGTCGGCCTGATCGTCCGGGCGGGCCTCATGGCGGGGACAGCGATGCCGTGCGGGGAGATCCTCGTGCGGGACGATGCGCTCGCGGCTTACGAGGCCGAGTACGCCACCACGGGTGCGCTCGCCAGGGAGATGGGATCCGGCGCGCGGTGGGTGCGGGAAGCCTTGGATCGGGCCGGCGTCAGGCCAGCTTTCGCGATCACATGCCGAAAGACCACGACGGTATGGCGCCGGATGGATGTCCCGACGGACCTTCGGCGCCGCATCGCCAAGACCCACGCGCCGCGACCCTAGGAGCACGCCGGGACCGCCGTTCCGCGCGAGCGCCGTCGGCGCAAAGCCATGAGCGGGGCGATGAGGATCTGCGCGGGGCGTCGACCGAGGAAGGATGTTACGCCGTCTTGGTTCGGGGACCCCGTCGCCTTCCAGGGGACGTGAACAGATTGGATCATCGCCGCGACCGTGATCGCGGCGGCCCATCGGTTCGGCTGGCGCGGCCTCGCGCTCGGATCCGTCCTCGGTGCGACCGGCGTCGCGGTGCTGGCGGCGCTGCAGGCGGCGACCTGCCGGATCGCCCGGCATTGGCTGGATTGGATCTCCGTCCTGCCGCCGCTCGGGTTCGGCCTCCAACGCGCTTATGAGGTCACCGCCGGCCTGCAAGGCCGAGACGGTGCCGACGTCCACCCTCGCGGTCAGGCTTGCACCTGCCCATCGACGCCGGCGGGCTCGGTTCGCGCCTCGGGCATCGGCAGCGGCGGGGCTGGTGAGCCTCGTGGTCTGGCCCGGCGTGTCCCGGCGCAATAAGACGGCGACCGCGACCGCCGGAAACGGATCGGGGCTCGCCGTCCTCGTCCGCCGGGCTTGCTGCTGTGGGATGGAGCGCATCGTCCGACGCATGCCGCCCGACGTGCCGGACGCAATCGCGGCGGTGACGGTCACCGGTCACGACGCCTTTCGATTCCGGCTCGGCTACACCGGCGTGGCTTGACGGGGCGTCCGGCTGGACGAAACCCATGTCGGGGACGATCTGACCGGGGCCGCCGTTCCGCCCTGCGGATCCTGCGATCTAGGAGCGGCTCGGGGTCCTGCCGGGCTCGACTTCGACCTGCGCGACGGCGACCTGCTGAACGCGCCGCGGCAGTTCGCGAGCGAGGGCGGCCTTCCTGTAAGGCGTCATCTTCCGCCACGCGCGTATTTCCGGGACCGTGCGGCCGCAACCGAGGCACCAGCCGGTCCGCCCATCCCACTGGCAAACCCCGATGCATGGGTCGTCCTTCCTCATGCTAGGGCCTCCCCGCCACGCGACGCATCGGTCGCTGGACACAGATAGGGTACCCCCCTATATATTGCGAGTACGAGGACGCCATTCATGGCTCACACGATCAAGGACAGGACCAAGCTGCTGGCGCGGGTGCGCCGGATCAAAGGACAGGCGGAAGCCGTCGAGCGGGCCCTGGAAGCCGAGCTCGGCTGCAGCGACGTCCTGATGCTGGTCGCCTCGATGCGCGGGGCCATCAACGGCCTGACCGCCGAGCTGATGGAAGACCACATCCGCCACCACGTCGTGAACCCGGACGCCGAGCCGGACGCCGAGCGCGCCCGGGGCGCCGCCGAGCTGATCGAGGTGGTGCGGACCTACCTCAAATGACGAGAGCCGCCCCATGACCCCGTTCGCCGACCTGCTGCAGCAGGGGACCGCGCATGCCTGGCTGTTCGTGCCGAGCGCGATCCTGCTCGGCGCCCTGCACGGCCTGGAGCCCGGCCATTCGAAGACGATGATGGCCGCCTTCATCATCGCGGTCCGGGGCACGGTCACGCAGGCGGTCCTGCTCGGGCTGGCGGCGACGCTCTCGCACACCGCGGTCGTCTGGGTGATCGCGCTGGGCGGACAGTATCTCGGCCAGGAATGGGGAGGCGAGACGGCCGAGCCGTATTTCCAGCTGGCGTCGGCGGTGCTCATCGTCGGCATCGCGCTCTGGATGGCGTGGCGGACCTGGCGCGAGCAGCACCACGGTCACCATCATCACCATGGCGAGCACCGGCACGTCGTGACCGGCGACAGCCGGTTGACGCTGGAGGTGTACGAGGACGGCGTGCCGCCGCGCTGGCGCCTCCGGGCCGGGACGGGTCCGCTGCCCGCGCCGGGTGCGGTCACCGTCGAGACGGTCCGTCCGGACGGCGGGCGGCAGACGTTCGCCTTCGCCGATGGGGGCGACTTCCTGGAGAGCCTGGAGGAGATCCCCGAGCCGCACGCCTTCACGGCGCGACTGCGCCTTGACGGGTCCGAGGGTGCGGAAACTCACGAGGTCGCGTTCGAGGAGCAGGATCACGACCACGGTCACATGAACCTGGGCGACGAGGACGACGCCCATGCCCGGGCGCATGCGGAGGACATCCGGCGACGCTTCGCCGGGCGTCAGGTGACGACTGGACAGATCGTGCTGTTCGGGCTGACCGGCGGCCTGATCCCGTGCCCGGCCGCCATCACCGTCCTGCTCCTGTGCATCCAGCTCAAGCAGTTCAGCCTCGGCTTCGCGCTGGTCGTCTGCTTCAGCATCGGCCTCGCGGTCACGATGGTCTCGGCCGGGGTGCTGGCCGCCCTCAGCGTCAAGCACGTCGCGTCGCGGTGGTCCGGGTTCGGTGCCTTCGCCCGTCGGGCGCCCTACGCCTCGGCAGCCCTGATCGTGCTCGTCGGCCTCTACACCGGCTGGCTTGGCTGGCAGGGCATCCATCCCGACCCCGCGGCGCACGCGGTCGGGATCGTCCCATCGGTCAGCCCATCGTAAGCGCGGTCCCGGCGGGCTTGGTCGCCCCGCCGGTCCTCGCCGCGAAAGCCCACAGCCGTCGAGGCGCCGGTGCATCGGCGGATTTAGGCGAGATGGACGCGGCTGCCCGCTCGGAGCGAACCGGTTGAGCCTCAGGACGCGTGGGTCAAGCCGACGGACTTACCGGGCTGCCACCGCGAAGACCCGCATGGCGGGGTTCCGGCGGCGCATCGCCCCGCACCTTCGCCATTCGATCGAAGCCGCGGCGCGTGGCATCCACGGCCTCGTGACCGAAGCGCCCGACGAACATCCGGCTCGGTTCAACCCGGCCGGGCCGCGGGCCAGCGTTGGTGCAGGTCGTCGATGACGAAGGCGTGGGCATGCCGGCGCGTCCCGACGCCTTCCAGGTGCGGATGGCCAGATTCGAGGTCGGGGTGCGCGTGCTCGACGACGTCCGGGTCCGAGGCCGGCCAGAGCGCCGCCGCCGCGGCGATGGCGACCAAGGTCAGCGCGCCCAGCACCGCCAGCGTGACCGGCATGCCCGCCTTCGCGCCGAGCCAACCGGCAAGTGGATAGGTCAAGAGCCAGGCGACGTGCGAGAGCGCGAACTGGGCCGCGAACACGGCCGGGCGGTCGCCGGGCGTCGCGGAGCGCCGGAGCAGCCGTCCGGTCGGGGTCTGCGCGGCGGAGTAGCCGATCCCGAGCGCCAGCCAGGCGGCCAGCAGCATAGGCCAGCCGATGACGCCGCCCCAGGTCGTGGCGGCAAAGCCGAGCAGCACGACGCCGAGGAACGCCGCCGCCGGGAGCATGACCGTGCGGTCGGGCAGCCGGTCGAGCACCCGCGGCAGCAGCAGGGCCGCCAGCATCGAGCCGCCCCCGAACAGCCCGAGCGCCACCGCGACGTCGTTCTGGGGCCGTTGCAGGAGGGCCTGCACGATCACCACCGTGTTGACGATGACCATGGAGCCGGCCGCCGCCACCGCGAGGTTCAGGGCGAGAAGCCCGCGCAGCCGCGGCGTGGCGAGGTAGATCCGCAGCCCCCGCGTGGTGCGCTCGTACACCCCCGCTTGGCGCTCGGGCGGCGTCGGGGACGGGAGCGCCACCGAGACGACCAGGGCGGCCGAACACAGGAATCCGACGACCGTGCCGCCGAACAGCCAGTGGAAGTCGATGACCGTCAGCAGCAAGGCGGCCAGTGTCGGACTGAGCAGGTTCTCCAGGTCGTAGGCGAGGCGCGAGAGCGACAGCGCCCGGGTGTAGTCACGCTCGTCCGGGAGGATGTCCGGGATGGTCGCCTGGAAGGTCGGCGTGAAGGCCGCCGAGCAGGCTTGCAGCACGAACACCAGTAGGTAGACCTGCCAGACCTGGTCGACGAAGGGCAGGATCAGGGCGACGCCGGCCCGGACGAGGTCGGTCGCAACCAGGAAAGCGCGGCGGGGCAACTGCCCGGTGAAGGCGTTCGCGATGGGCGCCACCAGCACGTAGGCCACCATCTTGATGGCGAGCGCCGTGCCCAGCACCGCCCCGGCCTCTGCCCCGGCCAACCGGTAGGCGAGCAGGCCGAGGGCCACCGTCAGCAGGCCGGTGCCGATCAGGGCGATGACCTGCGCGGCGAACAGGTGCCGGTAGGTGCGGTTCGCGAGGACGCTCAGCATCGGGGCCTTCACAGGTACTTGGCCAGCGCCTTGAACTCGGCCAGCGCCGCCTTGGCGGACTTGCCGCCGTCCGCGACGCCGTCGCCGATGCAGTGCTCCATGTGGTCCTCGATCAGCGTGCGCTTCGCGTTGGCGATGGCGCTCTCGACCGCCTGCAACTGCTGGGCGAGGTCCACGCAGGGGCGGCCCTCCTCGATCATCGCGATGACGCCGGCGAGATGGCCGTGGGCGCGCCTCAGCCGCTTGATGATCTCCGGGTGGGAGGCGTGCACGTGATTCATGTTGACATGCTATCCCCCCGGAGGGGATAAGGGAAGGGTGTTCGACGCGCCGGGATGGACGGCGCTCGCCGGGAAGAGGGTGTCGGGTGTCATTCGGACGGCGTCTCATGACGGTGGCCGTCGCGTTGCTCCTGGCGGCCGTGACGGTGATGCCGTTGCTCGCCGAGGCCCGGCACGCGGCCTCCGGTCCCGTCGCGATCGCCATGCCGCCGGTGGCGGGACAGGACCACGCCAAGGCCCACCAGGATGCCGATGACCTGGTCCACCACGCGCAATCGCACGCGCAGGGCGTGATGCCCGTCGCCGCCAAGGCTCCCGCGAGCGTGACCACGTCGGCGGCGCGGTCGTTCGCTTGCCTGGACGACGTCTTTCGAGCCGGGGGCGGGGCGCAGGGACCGTTCGAGCCTCCGAGGACCTGAGGCTTTCCGCCTCTTCCCATCCTCGAACGACGGCGCCGTGCGAGTGCGGCCGCCCGTCCATGGCACCGACATGTCCAGACTTCTCATCCCCGTTCTGCTGGCCCTCGCCGGCGGCGTCCTGATCGCGACCTGGTGGCCCGGCGCTCCCGATGCGGTCCGCACCATGCTGGCGGGCGCCAGGGGGGCCGCCGCGCCCGCCAAGCCCGAACCGCACGCGGCGGCCGGTCCGGAGCCGGAGAGATCCGGCCTCGTCAAGCTGACGGACGACCAAGTCGGCAAAGCCGGCATCCGCACGGACGGGGTCGGTGGCGGGAACCTCTCGCGCCACCTGCACGTGCCGGGCACCATCGTCCCGAACGCCAACCTGACCGCCCGCATCGCGGTGAAGACCACCGGCACGGTGGTGGAGCTGCGCAAGGGGCTCGGCGACAAGGTCGCCAAGGGCGAGGTCGTGGCGCTCCTCGACAGCCGCGAGATCGCCGACGCCAAGGGAGAATACTTGGCGGCACGCGTGTCGGCCGCCCTGCAGAAGACGCTCTACGAGCGCGACAAGGAGCTCTGGGACAGGCGCATCTCATCCGAGCAGCAGTACCTGCGCTCGCAGGCGAGCTACCAGGACCTGAAGGTCAAGGAGGACGCGGCCCGCCGCAAGCTGACCTTCCTCGGCCTCAGCCAAGCCGAGATCCAGGCGTTGCCGAACCAGCCGGAGGCGCAGTTCGAGCGCCAGGAGATCCGCTCGCCGCTCGGTGGCAAGGTCGTGGAGCGGCGCGTCGACCTCGGGGCGGCCGTCGGCCGGGACAACCTGGAGACCGAGCTCTACAGCGTCGTCGACCTGTCAACGGTCTGGGTCGATCTCGCGGTGAGCCCCGGCGACCTGCCGCTGGTCCGCGAGGGCCAGACGGTGGCCGTGCGGGCCGAGGCGACCGGCGAGGCCGCGCGCGGTCGCATCGTCATCATCGTGCCCGTCCTCGACCAGGCCACGCGCGCGGCGCGGGTCGTCGCGGAACTGGCCAACCCGGACGAGACCTGGCGGCCCGGGTCTTTCGTGGGTGCCGAGATCGTGATCTCCGACAAGCCGGTGCGGGTGCTCATCCCGGCCTCGGCCATCCAGACCTTGGAGGGCAGACCGAACGTCTTCGTGCGGGTGGCCGCGGGCTTCGAGGCTAGGCCGGTGAAGCTCGGGCGGTCGGACGACGCCGCCGTGGAGGTGACGGAGGGGCTGGAGCCCGGCGAGGCCGTGGCGGTGGCCAACACCTTCACGCTGAAGTCCGAGCTCGGCAAGGCCGCGGCGGAGGACTGAACCGTGATCCGCCCGATCCTCGCCTTCTCCGTCGCCAACCGCTACGCGGTCATTCTGGTGACGCTCATCGCGGCCGCTTTCGGGGCCTGGTCGCTTGCGCGGCTGCCCATCGACGCGGTCCCGGACGTCACGAACAACCAGGTCCAGATCAACGTCATCGCGCCGGCTCTGACGCCGGTCGAGATCGAGAAGCAGGTCACGGTGCTGATCGAGCGCGCGCTCGCCGGCACGCCGAGCCTGGAGAGCATGCGAAGCTTCTCGCGCAACGGGTTCGCCCAGCTCACGGCCGTCTTCAGCGACAAGGTCGACGTCTACTTCGCCAGGCAACAGGTGAACGAGCGCCTGGGCGAGGTGCGCAACACCCTGCCACCCGGGGCCGAGGTCAGGCTCGGGCCGATCTCGACCGGCCTCGGCGAGATTTACTGGTGGGCGGTCGAGTACCAGGCCGCCGGCGACGGCGCCCCGGTCCGCGATGGCCTGCCGGGCTGGCAGTCGGACGGCAGCTACCTGACGCCCGAGGGCGAGCGGCTGAGGTCCGACTTCGAGCGCACGGTCTACCTGCGCACGGTCCAGGATTGGATCATCCGGCCACAGATGAAGAGCGTGCCGGGCGTGGCCGGTGCCGACGCCATCGGCGGCTTCGTGAAGGAGTACCAAGTCCAGCCCGACCCGATGAAGCTCGTCGGCTATGGCCTGGGCTTCGCCGACCTGACCCGGGCCATCGGAGCCAACAACGTGACCCGGGGCGCCAACTACGTCGAGCGCAACGGCGAGGGCTATGTCGTCCGGGCCAGAGGGCTGATCGAGAACGTCGACCAGATCCGCGACGTCGTCGTGGCGACCCGGGCCGGGATACCGATCCTGGTGAGGGACGTCGCCGAGGTCGGGATCGGCCGCGAGCTCCGGACCGGCTCGGCCAGCGAGAACGGCCGCGAGGTCGTGCTGGGCACCGCCCTCATGCTCATCGGCGAGAACAGCCGAACCGTCTCGGCGGCCGCGGACGCCAAGATCAAGGAGATCAACAAGCTTCTCCCGCCGGGCATCCAGGCCCGGACGCTGCTCAGCCGGACCGACCTCGTCGACGCCACGGTCCGGACGGTGTCGAGGAACTTGGCCGAGGGGGCGCTGCTGGTCGTCGCGGTGCTGTTCCTGGCGCTCGGCAACATCCGGGCGGCAATCATCACGGCCCTGGTCATCCCGATCGCCATGATGCTGACGGCCACCGGCATGCTGGCGGGCCGCATCAGCGCCAACCTGATGAGCCTCGGCGCGCTCGACTTCGGGCTCATCGTCGACGGCGCGGTCATCATCGCCGAGAACAGCCTGCGGCACCTGGCGGAGCGGCAGCACGCGCTGGGACGGAAGCTGAGCCTGGACGAGCGGCTGGAGACCGTGCGCGTCTCGGCCGAGGAGATGATCAAGCCGAGCGTCTACGGGCAGGCCATCATCATCCTGGTCTACGTGCCGCTGCTGACCTTCACCGGCGTGGAGGGCAAGACCTTCGCACCCATGGCGCTGACGGTGCTGATCGCGCTCGTGGCGGCCTTCGTGCTGTCCCTGACCTTCGTCCCGGCGATGGTCGCGACCTTCATCACCGGGCGGGTCGGCGAGGGCGACAACCTGCTGATCCGAGGACTGAAGGCGGCCTATCGACCGGTGCTGGGCGGGGCGGTTCGGACGCCCTTGGCTTTCATAGGCGGCGCGGTGGTCGTCCTCGGGCTGGCCGGGGCCCTGGCGACGCGGCTCGGCCAGGAGTTCACCCCGACGCTCGACGAGAAGAACATCGTCATGGAGGCGCGGCGCATCCCCTCGACGGCCATCTCGCAGTCGCAGGCCATGCAGCTCGGCGTCGAGGACGCCATGAGCAAGTTCCCGGAGGTGGCCTTCGTCTACTCGCGCTGCGGCACGCCCGACATCGCCGCCGACCCGATGCCGCCGAACGCCTGTGACACCTACCTGATCCTGAGGCCCCAAGCGGAGTGGCCGGACCCGTCCGAGGCGAAGGAATCGTTGATCGCCCGCATGGACGCCGAGGCGAAGCTGATCCCTGGCACGCTGCTCGGGTTCTCGCAGCCCATCCAGATGCGCTTCAACGAGCTGATCGCGGGCGTTCGCGACGACCTCGCGGTGAAGGTGTTCGGCGAGGAGTTCGGCCCGATGGTCGAGGGCGCCCGCAAGATCGCCGGCATCCTGCGCAGCCTGGAGGGCGCCGCCGACGTAAAGGTCGAGGAGGCGGTCGGGCTGCCTTTCCTGGAGATCAAGGTCGACCGGCGCGAGATCGCCCGGCGCGGCTTGAGCATGGCGGACGTGCAGGACGTCATCGGCACGGCGGTCGGCGGCAAGGACGCCGGGCTGGTGTTCGAGGGCGACCGCCGCTTCGCCATCGTGGTCCGGTTGGCCGACGACGTCCGGGGCGACGTCGAGGCGCTGAGGAACCTGCCGGTGCCGCTACCGCCCCCGCAGGCCGCGCCCGCGCGGTCGGGCACCGGGGTCCCGGCCGCTCCCGCGCCGGCCGGCGGGATGAGCGTGCCGCTGCGGCAGCTCGCCTCGTTCGCCTTCGGCGAGGGGCCGAACCAGGTGAGCCGCGAGAACGGCCGCCGCCGCGTCGTGGTCACCGCAAACGTGCGCGGGCGCGACATCGGCTCGCTGGTGGCCGAAGCGCAGGCGCGCATCGCCGCCGAGGTGCGGCTGCCGCCCGGTTACGAGGTGAAGTGGGGCGGGCAGTTCGAGAACCTGACGGCCGCTCGCCAGCGCCTGACGGTGGTCGTGCCGGCCTGCTTCGCGCTGATCTTCATCCTGCTCCTCGGGGCGCTCGGGTCCGGGCGTGACGCGCTGATCGTGTTCAGCGCCGTACCGATGGCCCTGACCGGCGGCGTGGCGGCCCTGTGGCTGCGCGAGATGCCCTTCTCGGTCTCGGCAGCGGTCGGGTTCATCGCGCTCTCGGGCGTCGCGGTTCTGAACGGCTTGGTGCTGCTGAACCACATCCGCGCGCTCGTGGAGGAGGGAACGGCGATTCCGGATGCCGTCCGCGAGGGCGCCCTGACCCGGCTGCGGCCGGTGGCGATGACGGCCTTGGTCGCCGCCCTGGGCTTCGTGCCGATGGCCCTGGCGACGGGCACGGGTGCGGAGGTGCAGCGGCCGCTGGCGACCGTCGTCATCGGCGGCTTGGCCAGCGCGACCGTCCTGACGCTGCTGGTCCTTCCGGCGCTTTACGTCCGGTTCGGCAAGGCCAAGGCGTCCTTCCCGTCCGCTCCACGAGGCCATGTCGTGGCGTGGACCGACACACCAACACCTTAGCCGGACGACCTCGTGAGCGGTCGGATCAGGGCGTCCGCATCGCGGCGCGACAAGGTCCCGGGCAAATCGGGACAAGCTGTGTTGAGAGCGGCGCTGTCGCGGAGCCGAAAACGGGACAAGCTTTCATGAGAGTGTGTCCTGCGCAGCCGCGCGCATGGATCGGCATCACCGAGGCTGCCCGGACCGAATGAGATGGCGCCCAAGCGGCGGGGCGGCGTAACCCGATGCGTGCCGCCGTCATTCATCGCCTTTGGGAACGCCCTGTCTCTGATCGCGTGCCGCCACCGTGGCTCGACGGATCGAGGCCAGATCGGGGGCCACGAGCGGCTGTCCGCCCGGGCTTCCGACCGGCTCGGATGAAAGGTCGCCGCCCGTCGCCCCTACTCGAAAGCCCCTGGGCATCGCACGGGACAACTCGGCGGTAGAGGCTTCTGAGCCAGGCTCATTCCGGCAGGCGCCGCGCCTTCCGAGCCGCCCGTCGGGGGCAGCCGGCGCGCGGCGTCGATGTCGCCGAAGGACCGGGGTGAGGCCACCTCGCCGCGGGTCACGCCCATGGCCTCGTGGCCGGGTTCGCCGGCCGTCCTCGCCGGCGGTGGGGCCGCCGGG
Source organism: Methylobacterium sp. GXF4 (assembly GCF_000272495.1). NCBI lineage: Bacteria > Pseudomonadati > Pseudomonadota > Alphaproteobacteria > Hyphomicrobiales > Methylobacteriaceae > Methylobacterium > Methylobacterium sp. GXF4. Next base: position 55,148 of record NZ_AKFK01000070.1, read on the forward strand.
GCGCTCGGCTCTCAGGCTGGCCAGTTCGCCGGCCGACCCAGGAAGCCGCGGCCCGGCATGCCGCGGAGCCATGTCACGAAGGCGCTCACCCGCTCGGGCGTGAACTGGTTTCGATGGCCCTGCGTGCTGTGCACGAGATCGCGCAGTTCCTGGGGGACCAGCGGGCCCGACCCGCCCCAGTAAGCGTATTCGCGCCCGAGAAGCACCCGGTCCGTCCGACCGGTGTCGCGCACCAGGTTCGGCAGGCTGGTGACGCCCCCCGGCTCGCTATGGAAGGAATCGGCCTGGACGAAGGTGCCGTCGGCCAAGCGGCGATAGATGTTGTCGCCGTAGATCTGCATGCGGCTGCCGGACATCACGGGTCGCTTGGCGCCGAAGCGAGCGTCGTCCCAGTACCGGTCGAAGGTGAGGATCTCGTCGACCCGCATCCAGTAGACGACACGGTCCTTGATCCCGTTCGGGATCGAGCCGGTCCCGACCACGAAGTCCCCGACGCTCGCGTGCTGCCGGATCAGCGGTTTGCACGCGCTCAGCGTGCACACCCGGTGAAACGGATTGGGCGCGAACCCGAGGTCGTGGTCGATCACGTAGGAGTGGACGCGCACGCCGGCCTCAGCACTTGTTCCGCTTGGTCTGGCGCTCCGCCCGCGGCTGGGCGTCGGGCTTCAACCACTCGGGCTTCGCGTTCCTCCGCGGTAGGGCGCCCCGCAGGCTGCCCGCATCCCAGGGAACGGTATCCCCGCCGTAATCCTCGAACGCGCGCGGCAGCGTTTCGTCCTGGGTTCCAGGAGGCCAGATCCCGATCACGCGACGACCCTGGGCGGCGGCCCGCTGCATCACGCGCCCCAGCTCCTCGTCCGCGAGGCAATCGGGAGACAGCACAATCACCCCCAAGTCCTCGTCCGGCGTCTCGGCGTGACCGGCCGGGGCCTCGTCATCCGCGGGCGCGGGCTCGTCGTCTTCCGGTGCAACGGGATCCTCGACGTGCTCGCCGTCTTCCTCCTCGTCGTCGTCCCCTTCGTCGGGCTCGACGGCGGCGACCTCCTCGTCCACGACCTCGCAGCCCGCCTCGGCCAAGAGCTTGAGCAGGGCCGTGCGTTCCTCGTCGTCGACAGGACCGAGCACGCAAACCTTCGGCATGTGCGGCTTCTCCCCGGTGCCCAGGTCCTTCCGTCGCGCATTCCGCCCGGGAGCCTGGCTCAGTAAAGCTTAGGTGGTCAGCCGCGGTCGGTATGGCAAGGGTGCGTCCGGAGCGTGTGTGGGTACAGGCAACCCTGGACTGAGCGCCGGAAAGGTCCGACGATGGCAACCTGAGGATAGGCCAACCGGGAGCGGGGAGGGGACATGGATACGGTGCCGCTTAGCCTGAACGGTTATCAAGCCGGGGCGGTCCGGACGGACCGGACGCGAGGGAAGGGCACCGGCCTCGACCTGGCCGTGCTCGGCCTCTTCGGCGAGACGGGCAGCCTGCTGAGCGAGACCAAGAAGAAGCAGCGCGACGCGCGGTCCTATCTCGGCTACGAGGCGAGCGTCGTCGAGGAGATGGGCGACGCGCTCTGGTACCTGGCGGTGATCGCCGATCACGCCGGGCTGCGCTTGGGGGATCTCGCCGGCCGGGACCTCGCCGGGGGACCCGAGCCGACCTTCGCGGACCTGCAGCCGCAGCGTGCCTTGCCTTTGCACGTCCCGACCGTCGCCTTCGAGCACACCCTGCTACAGCTGGCCGGGGCCGTCGGCCGGCTGGCCGCGCTGGGGGCGCGGGGCGACCTCGCGGGAAGCCCGGACCTCCTGGAGCGTCTCTCCGCAGTGTTCGGCCTTCTCGTCGCGGCCGCGAACGAGGCCGGCGTCACCCTGGAGCAGGCCGCCATGCGCAACCTCGCGAAGGCCGAGGACCGTTGGCCGGCGACGCGCGTCGCCCCGCCGCTGTTCGACGAGGCGTTCCCGGACGAAGAGCGCCTGCCCCGCGCGTTGACCATCGACATCTTCGAGCGCACCGGCGGGAACGACAGGCGGTACGTCGTGCAGCGATGCAACGGCATCTTCATCGGCGACCGCCTGACCGACAACATCATGAAGCCGGACGATTACCGGTTCCACGACGCCTTCCACTATGCCTACGCCGCCGTCCTCGGCTGGTCGCCGGTGACGCGCGCGCTGTTCCGCCTGAAGAGGAAAAGCGAGGCCCGCGTCGACGAGGGGCAGGACGGAGCGCGCGCGATCCTGATCGAGGAGGGCGTGGCGACGTTCGTCTTCGGTGAGGCGAAGCAGCTCGGCTTCTTCGAAGGACAGCGCCCGGGCGACCTGAGCTTCGCCTTCCTGAAATCGGTGAGGCAATTCGTGCGCGGCTACGAGGTCGAGGCCTGCCCGCTCTGGCTTTGGGAAGAGGCCATCCTCGCCGGTAACGAAGCGTTTCGTTTCTTGCGGGAGAAGCGCCGCGGGCGCCTTCGGCTCGATCTGGTCGGGCGGAAGATGCTGGTCGAGGACCTGCCGACATGACACCTGGCGCCTTCATCGAGGCCCTCGCGGCGCTTCGCTTCATCGACACCTTCAACCCCTACGCCGAGGCCTGCCCGGACCACGACGGCGTCGGTGCGCCCCAGGTCCGGCGTGAGAACCTGCGCCTCGTGCTGGAGGCGGCCCTCGCCGGAGGCGTCGACTCGATCTGGATCGCGCGCGACCTCGGGTACCGTGGCGGGCGGCGCACGGGCCTGGCGCTCACGGACGAGGCCCACCTCTCCGCCCATGCCGGCCTCTACGGTCAATTGCCGCTGGCGCGGGCAACCCGCGGCCCCGCGATGACCGAGCGCACGGCGACGGTGATCTGGCAGGTTCTCCGGGACCTGCGACGTCCGATCTTCCTCTGGAACGTCTTCCCGCTCCATCCGCACGCGTCGGGCGACCCGCTGTCCAATCGCTGCCACACTCGCCGGGAACGGCAGGCGTCCCGCCACCTCCTCGAATGGCTGGTGTCGGAATTGCGGCCCCGGGTCCTGGTCGCCATCGGGAGGGATGCCGAGGCGGCGTTGGCGGACTTGGGTATGGCGGCCGAGCGGGTCCGGCACCCCAGCTACGGAGGTCAGACCGAGTTCGTCGCTCGGATGGGCGAGTTGTACGGCCTACCCGCCAAAGCTCCGCACGCGGTGCAACTCACGCTGCCGTAAGGAAACCGCAGCCGGATCTTCCCGACGTTGGTCTGGCGGGCCTCCAGGTCAGGCATGACGCACCAGCACGTGTTCGTATGCTGGCCCGGGATGAGACGCCTCGAACCTTCCCATCGCCCCGGCGGCCACGCGCACCTATGCCGGCGAGACTTCCAGGGTGCGACGCACCGGTGAACCCTAGGGGCGGGCAACGGGAAGCCGGATCACCTTGCTTTACCTTAGGCGTGCCTCCGGTCTATCGCCTTGGCGAAGATCCGGCGGACGAAGGGGGGCGGTTTGGACGCGGCGGTTCGTGCGCGATTGCTCGCCTCCATGGAAGCCGGGCGCCTCGTCCTCCTCTGCGGCGCCGGCCTGTCGATGGCGCCGCCGAGTTCCCTGCCGTCGGCCTGGACCGTGGCCGCCAGGTGCTACGACCGCTATGTCATGAGCATCGATCCGGCGTGCCCGCAGGAACTGCGCGGCGACCTGGAGTCCCTGGCGGAGATCTTCGCCAAGGAGGACATGCTCGGGTCGGTCTTCATCGACGCTCTCGTGCCCTGGGAGGATTTCGTCCGGCCGCCCAACGTCGGGCACGCCGCGGTGGCGGACTTCCTGATCACGCGCTTGGCCGCCGGTGTCGTGTCGGCGAATTACGACACCCTGATCGAGCGCCGCGCGCAGGAATACGGGTTCGATCTCCTCGCCTCCCTCGACGGCGACGAGGCAAAGGTCCAGGCCCGCAAGCACGCGCCCCTGCTCAAGTTTCATGGCTGCTCCGTCCGCGAGCGGCGCGCCACGGTCTGGACGGCCTCACAGCTCACCGAGGACCGGGTGATCGCCGCGCGCATCGAGAAGACGAAGACGTGGATGGCCCACCACCTCCGCGAGAGCGACCTGCTCGTCGTCGGCTTCTGGTCGGATTGGTCCTATCTCAACACCGTTCTCGCCGAGGCATTGACGGGCGTCGCGCCGCTGTCGGTGACGCTGGTCGACCTGGCGCCCGAGGACGTCCTGCAGGCCAAGGCGCCCGAACTCTGGACCCTGGCCAATTCGGAGAACGTCCGGTTCACGCATGTTCAGCGTTCGGGGGCCGAAGTCCTGGACGAACTCCGGAGGGCGTTCTCCCAGGCGTACCTGCGCAAGGTCCTGCACGCCGGGCGCGCCGCGTTGGAGAGCGAGCTCGGGGCGGAGTGCGAGGCGGGCTGGCTCGATCCGCCCGACCTGGGCAGCGAGGAACTCTACGACCTTCGACGGGACGCCGAGGGCGTGCCGGCCACCGCCGCGGCGACCTTGCGGAACCCGGGGCCGTCCGAGGTCCTGGGCTACGCGCACCTGTTGCTGCGGCGTGCCGGTGCCAGCCAGACCCCCGTCGGCTATGATCTCGCGGGCCGCCGGATCAGGGTCGTGAACGGCTCGGGCATGCTGCTCCAGACGGTGCAGGACCGGTTCAGGGAGACGCCGTTCGAGGTCGCCGACATCGTGGTCTGCGCCGGAGCCACCGACGTCGGCCTGCCGTTGAACGTCGTTCGGGAAGGGCGACCGGGCGACATAATCCGGCCGAGCGCCTCCGCGGCATGGCTCGACCTTCCCGCCGCCCGCAGGGAGCTCGAAGTGTGATGGACATAGCGACCCAGTCCGAGGTGCTCCTCCGGTCGGCAGGCTATGAGACTTGGACCTGGCCGGGCGGCAGCGTGCCGGTCGTCTGCTTCGAGAACGCGGCGGTCGTCGGATTCCTGCACGTCTTCGCGAGCGGCGAGAGCCTGCTCGCCGATTGGCAGCAAATCCAGCAGACCACGCTCGGCCGGCATGCGGCCTCGTTGCGCTCTGCAGGCACAAAGGCCTGGAACGTTTACGCCTTGTTCCTGGCTTGCGGCTCCGAACCGGCCCTCGCGCGGCAGATCGAGCGGATCGAGGAGGACTTCTCCATGACCCGAAAGATCGCGCGCGGCGACTTGCGCACGGTCGCCGATTTGCGAAGAACGTTGTTGCCCCTCCTGCCGGTTCTCAGCGCACCCGAGATCGGCGGGGCCGATTACCGGGCCCGTCTGCGGGCGCGGTTGAGCGACCTGCCGGACGACGCGGTGGCCGCGTTCCTGGGCGCGGCGAGCGCTTCCGAGGTGGCGCGCATCCTGGTGGATGCGCCATGAGGCTCGACTACCTCGAACTGTGCGGCTTCCGGGGCTTCCTGGAGCGCCAACGGGTGGATTTCGGCACTGGCTTCACCGTGATCTGCGGACGCAACGGCGTCGGGAAGAGCACGCTGTGCGACGCGGTCGAGTTCGCCCTCACCGGCCAAATCGACAAATACCTCGTCGACAAGGCGGCGAAGGAAAGCCTCGACGACTACGTCTGGTGGCGCGGCGAAGGCCAGCCGGAGGCGCACTTCGTCACCGTGGGATTCCGCGCCGATGACGGGAGCGGCTTCGCGGTGACGCGCTCGCGCGAGACCGGCGCAGACCGGGACGCGGCACGCATCGAGGCGATGCTCTGCGTTCCGGGCGCGAAGCCCGAGCGGGCCCTCCAGCAGGTCTGCAGGACATCCATCATTCGCGACGAATGGATCGCTGCGCTCAGCCTCGACCTAACGGAAACGCAACGGTTCGAGTTCGTGCGCGCGGCGCTGGGCGCCATCGAGGGTCCGGATTACGCCGCCAAGGCTCGCGAGGCCCTGTCCTCCGCCGAGGCCGTACACAATGCCGTCGCGCAGGCCTATGAGGAGGCGCGCGCACGTCTGACCGCGGCGCTGACCGACTTGGAGCAGATCCGGGACGTCGCCCTGCAGGCCGGGGACGTCGCGGCCGTCCTTGCCACCCTGGACGAGCTTACGCCTGGGGCCGGCCCCGACCTGGGAGCTCGGGTCGCGGCAGCTCGGAAGACGCTGGCCAGGCGCCGGTCGAACCTCGGCGAGATGGGATGGGTCGCCGACGAGGCTCGCGCGGTGGCCGCATTGCGCGACACGGTCGCGCGACAGGGCGACAGCGCAGGCCGGGACGCGGTGGCGGTGGCCGAAGCCGAGGTCGCGGTCCAGGAAGCCCGCCGCCAGCTGCAGGCCGCCGAGGCGCGCCTGGACCGGGAACAGGAAAGCGACGGCCTCGCCGCGTCGCTCGCGATCCTGGTCGATCACGGCAGCCGGATCGGCCTGCATGACGACCGTTGCCCGCTATGCCGCGCGCCGCAGGGCGCCCCCGAGTTCGAGACGGGGCTCGCATCCGCGCGCCAGCGCCTCGCCGCCCGGCGGTCGGCAGTGCCGGAGGCGCGAGGCGAGGTCGCGGCGGCCCGAACCCGGGTCGAGGATGCCGGCGAGATCCTGAAGCAGGCCGAGACGGTCGTCCATCGCCTCGCGTCCGCCCAAGCCGAGCTGGAAGCCCGGGAAGAGGCGCTTTCGGCCGAGCTCGTGCGACGTTCCCTGGATGGAGAGCTGGCCTACGACCCAGAGGCCCTGGAGGAGGTGGTGGAGGCCGAACGGAGTCGGTTGATCGACCTGGAACGGAGCATCCTCACCTTGGAAGCTTCGCAGGCGGTGGAACGCGTAACGGAGCTCGAAGCGCGCCTCGAAGCGCTTCGGGCAGAGGCCGACGACGCGAGCGACCGGCTCGCGCGCGCCCACGCTGCGGTGACGACCGCCCGGACGCTGGACCGTACGGTCCGCAGGACGAATGCCGAGATCATCGACGAGCGCCTGGCGGTTATCAGCCCGCTGCTGAACGAGCTGTACCAGCGGCTTCGCCCGCATTCCGAGTGGCGGACCATCGATTACGGCATACGCGGCGACGTCAGGCGTTTCCTGAGCCTGCGGGTCGGCAACGGCTTGAACCCGCAATTCGTGTTCAGCAGCGGGCAGAGGCGTGCGGCCGGGCTGGCCTTCCTCCTCTCCGTTCACCTGTCCCGGCCGTGGTGCAATTGGCGGACGCTCATGCTCGACGACCCGGTCCAGCACATCGATGATTTCCGGGCCTTGCACTTGGTCGAGGTCCTGTCGGCCCTGCAGCGGTCGGGCCGGCAGATCGTCTGTGCCGTCGAGGATCCGTCGTTGGCGGAATTGCTGTGCCGGCGCCTCATGAGCGAGCCCACGGCGCTCGGTCGCCGCCACGACCTGGATCTTGTTCCCGGCGGGGGTGCCTCGGTCACTCGCTCGACGGACATCGCACCAGCCATGGTCGGCGTGCTCAGGAGGGCAAGGGACCTGAGCGCGGCGAGCTGAAACGGCCTTGATTACCGACGGCGTCGGGACTGTGCTCGCCCCGGACCGGTGCTTCGACCCGCGGTCCCCGATTTCGTGACCTCGACGAGGGAAGAGGGCAGGGAGCTCGACGACCGCCTCGCAAACGCTCCCCGCTCTCCGCAGACCCCGTCCGACGTGGGTGGCGCCCTGCCCGTCGAAAGCGGAGAGCATTCCTGCGCGCGGCAATTCCGGGGAGTGGATGCCCGATCAGGCCGCGAAATCGAAAAGGTTTCGTCCCGGCCAGCGGTCCTGGCTCAAGCCCGACACGGGGATCATCATGTCCGCAGAGGGGCGCGCGGTCACGGGCGCCCCTCTGCGGAGGCCATCGGGTTCAAGCACATCCCGGGCGTGAGGACAGGATTCCCTGACAATCGGGACAAGCTCTCTTGAGTGCATACCATTGGCAGGGCCGCAAATCGGGACACGCTTTCCTGATAGTCTGCCTCGGCTGTCCTAGCCGTCCGGCTCGCCTCGTCCCGAGGCGGCTTCCTCGTGCGTGCCGGGCCGCCGTCCAGATCATCGTGGAGCGGCCGATCCGACCACGTGAGGACCGCAGCGACTGTATCGGCGAAGCCAGCCGAGCCGACCGCCAGGACGCCTTCGCGGGCCTGACCGATCTGGGCGCTCGACCGGATGCCCACCCCGGCGTTGGGGGCCGGTGGTATCCTCGCGGCCATTCCGAAAAGAAAGTACGGAAACCCGAAGGGCATGGCCCGGTCCGCAGATCACACTAAGGGTGCGGTCTGGACCCATCGGCCCTATGATCGAGCCGGCATCGGGTTTGATGCCGGCCTCTGTTTCCAAGGGTTGGACCAGGCATCCGCGCCTGGGCATGTCGGGTCTAGGGAGCAGGCGGACCACGTTCCCTACAAATCGAGATAAACTTAAATGAGGCCGCCCCTCGGGGAGTAACAGAAATCAAAACAAATTCTCATGTTAGCTTGCACCAAGGCGGGTTGTCGGATCTACTGCGGGCTGTGCTGCGCAGACTCGTTTCCGGAACCAGGCTGTAGTACAGCCGCCTCAATCCGAAAAACTGTGCCGGCGTGACGGTGAGACGAGGGCAATCTGTTATCCTCCGAGCCATTGAGGAAGCCGCAGTCGGTCGAGAACGCGGAAACGCGAGGCTGAGCGGACGTGAGGGGCCGTTCGCGAACAAGGTCAAACTTCTCTGTAAGCATGGATCTGTAAGGACAGAGTTCCGTGTGCTTTGGGCCAAGCTCATTTGAGAGCACTCCCTGTGGGGATCCCTCAAATCAGGACAAGCTTTGCCGAGAAATGACACTACGGCGCGCCGCGCTCGGGCAGCCGCATCAGCGGCTCGCCCATGCGCAGGCGGGTGCCCTCCTGCAGATCCGGCATCAGGGTGAAGCCGGGCGGGGCCAGGACCACGATGGTCGAGCCGTGCTCGAACCAGCCCATCTCCGCGCCCTTCTCCAGGCGAGCGGTGCAGGGCAGGGGGCGGCCGGCGGTGCGGCGCAGGGCGACGCCCTCCGGCAGGAAGCCGAGGCGCAGGCCGGCCACCAGGATCGCCGCTACCGGCACCAGGGTCACGGTGTGGCCGGCGATCCGCAGGCGCAGCACGGCCCGCTCGTTGCGGCAGAACAGGGATTCGACGCGCTTCAGCGCGATCGGGTTCACGTTCCAGGTATCCCCCCAGATGTGGCGGACCGATTCGACCCGGAGGTCGTGGGGCGCGTGGAAGCGGTGATACATCCCGGCGGTCAGCCGCAGGGTCGCGTAGGCGCCGCCCTCATGGGCGCGGGCCAGATCCGCATCGCCCCCGAGCAGGTCGGACAGGCTGTAGTACAGGCCCTTGATCTGGAGCAGCCGGCCCGCCTCGATCCGGCCATGCGCGCCCAGGATCGCGTCGCTGGGGCTGACCAGGACGGTTGGATCCCGGGCGATCGGTCGGGCGCCGGGACGCAGCGCGCGCACGAAGGCGGCGTGGAGGCTCGGGAATCGGGTCTCGGCGGCGTCGCTGAGGTCGACGTCGCAGAATAGCCGCCAGGTCGCGATCGAGACGTCGCGCACCAGCGGCTGCTCGATCCGGCTGAACCAGCCCATGAACCGGGTGGCGAGCCGACGCGGCAGCCGGTTGGTCAGCAGAAAGTTCAGATCCTCCTGGGCGCCGACCTGCGCCAGGGCGCGCCGCAGCCGCGATCCCGCCGAAACCGTCATCATGCCGTGAACCGCCTCCGATACGGCGTGGGGCGATGTCCGCACTCCTCGCCACCCTGTCCGCCACCGCCGCAGCCGCGGTGATCGCTCTGCCGAAGGCGGCGCAGCGCCTTCACTTGTCCCGGGCCAAGCATCCGTCCCTGACCGGGCACGCCCGGATGGCCCGACGGGTGGCGGGGCTGATCCCGCACTACGCCTATTCCGAGCGCGCCTTCTTCCGCTCCGACGATCCGGACGAGACGGTGGCGCTGCGCCGGGAGAACGGCTTCGCCCGGCTGGCCGAGCTCTACCGCACGCGGTTCGCCCGCACCCGGGCAGAGACCGACGCGGTGCGCGACGGGCTCTCGGACCTGCAATTCACCGGGCTGTACCGGGTGCCGTTCCAGTATGCCGGGCACGTGCGCGCGCATCTCGGCGCCGGGGCCTTCGCGGCCGCGTCGGAGGGCGTGACGGTCACGGATCTCGACGGCAACGTTTTCTACGACCTGGCCGGCTCCTACGGGGTCAACCTGTTCGGCGTCGATTTCTACCGCGCCTGCCTGGAGGCGGGGGCCGCCAAGGTCGCCGCCCTCGGGCCCGTGCTGGGGCCGCTGCACCCGGTGGTCACCGGCAACGTCGCGCGGCTCAAGGCGCTGTCGGGCCTCGACGAAATCTCGTTCCACATGTCGGGCACCGAGGCGGTGATGCAGGCGGTGCGGCTCGCCCGCTACCATACCGGTCGGCGCCGGATCGTGCGGTTCTGCGGCGCCTATCACGGCTGGTGGGGCGAGGTGCAGCCGGGCATCGGCAACCCGGTGCCGACGCGTGACACGCTCACCCTGGCCGACATGTCCGAGCGGACGCTGAAGGTCCTGGCCAGCCGGCGGGACGTCGCCTGCGTGCTGGTCAACCCGCTCCAGGCGATGCACCCGAATGCCGGTGCGCCGTCCGATTCGGCGCTGGTCGACAGCGGCCGCAAGGCGTCCTTCGATCGCGCCGCCTACACGACATGGCTGAAGGCGTTGCGCGCGGTCTGCACGGCGAACGGCATCGTGTTGATCCTCGACGAGGTCTTCCTCGGCTTCCGCCTCGCCCAGGGCGGTGCGCAAGCGTATTTCGACGTCCGCGCCGACTTGGTGACCTACGGCAAGACCCTGGGCGGCGGCCTGCCGGTCGGCGTGCTGTGCGGCCGGGCCGACCTGATGCGGCGCTTCCGGGACGACCGCCCGGTGGACATCTGCTTCGCCCGCGGCACCTTCAACGCGCATCCCTACGTGATGGGCGCCATGAGCGCGTTCCTCGACCGGATCGACACGCCGGAGGTCGCCGCCCTGTACCGCGACCTCGACGCCACCTGGGACGCCCGGGCCGCGCGGCTCAACGCCCTGCTGGCGGAAGCCGAGCTGCCGGTACGGGTGGCGAACATGTCCACGGTCTGGACGGTCCTCTACACGCGGCCGTCGCGCTACAACTGGATGCTGCAATTCTACCTGCGTGCCGAGGGGCTGGCCCTGTCCTGGGTCGGGACCGGCCGGATGATCTTCAGCCTCGCCTACGACGACGCGGCATTCGAGGCGGTCGCCGCCCGGTTCGTGGCGGCGGCGAATGCCATGCGGGCCGATGGCTGGTGGGAGGGCGGCGCCCCGACCGACAAGGGGATCCGCCGGGCGATCCTGCGCGAGGTTGCGGCGGTCCGGCTCGGCAAGCTGGGCGCCCGTCTCGGCCTCCGGGCGCCCGACCGGGCCTGATCGGGGTTTCAGAGGCCTGCGGGCCCTTCGGCGGTGCCGTCGCGCAGGGCTCTGCCCTGCATCCGCACAAGGTCGAGGACCTACTGGAACCGGGACATGTCCGGCATCGCCGAGCCGGGGGATCCCCGGTCGCGGCGATGCCGAAGGTCTCAGGCGCCGCGCTCGTGCGGCTCGTGCTCCTCGTTGAGCTCGCCGTGGAGGAGGGCCAGCGGCGCCTTGTGGTAGAGCTTGATGTCGTGGAACGGGTCCGTGAGGATCTTGGTCGCCCAGACCAGGCCGGTCTGCACGTCGCGGACGAAGAACAGCTGCACGGTGCGGAACAGCAGGCCCGCGCCGGCCAGCCACAGCCAGATCCAGCCGACGTTGCGGATCAGGTCGGCGGTCGTCTGGTGCGGCTCGAGCAGGCCGAACAGGCTCGGATCGAAGTAGAGCGGCAGCGGCGACAGCGCCCAGATCGCCAGCAGCACGATCTTGCGCTGGAGATTGTAGCCGACCTTGATCTCTTCCTTGTGCTCGTGCGTCGCGTTGTTGACGTGGTCGTAGCCCTTGGGCTCGAAGAACAGGTGGCCGGCCTGCCGGCTGGTCATCGCCACCAGCCAGCCGACCAGCGCCGCCGTCGCGGGATCCTTGAAGGCCAGCGCGTAGGCCACCAGGAAGCTCACGGCACTGACCATGTGCAAGCTCTGGTTGATCCTGTTGTGGTGATAGTAGCGGTGGTCATCCCAGCGCTGGATGCGCAACGCCTCGAGAAAGCTCGCCATGCCGTACGTCTCCGTTCGATCGTGGGTGGGCTGGTAGAAGGCGGGCGCGATCAGGCGTCGCGCTTGCGCAGGCGGATCAGGGAGAAATGGCCGAGCGGCGGCAGGGCGCGGCGCTCGACGACCTCCACCGGGGCGGTCGCCGCCCAGGCGGCGTAGCGGTCCCAGGAAAACTCGGTCCGCCATCCCAGGCGGCTCGTGATCGGCATGAGCGTGTGCTCGACCAGGCGGCGAAGGCCGCCCTCGGCACCGATCCGCGTGGTGATGACGATCTCGCCGCCGGGGCGCAGGACCCGGGCGAACTCGTCCAGGGCGGCCTCGGGGTTCGGCACCGCGGTCACGACATACTGGGCGACCACGACGTCGAACGAGGCGTCGCCGAAATCGAGATGCTCGGCATCCATGACGGCGAGGCGCTCGACGTTGCGCAGGGCCAGCCGGGCGACGCGGCTGCGCGCCTTCTCCAGCATCGGCGCCGAGATATCGATCCCGACGATGCTGGCCGCCCGCCGGTAGGCCGGCAGGGACAGGCCCGTGCCGACGCCGACTTCGAGGACGCGCCCGCCGATCCGCTCGGCCGCGGCCGCCGCCAGGGTCCGGCCCTGGGCGAAGACCGGGCCGAACACGAGATCGTAGACTGGCGCCCAGCGGCCATAGGCCTTGGCGACGCCGTCGCGATCGAGGTCGGGGCCGAGCGTCGCCGCCCGCGGTGAACCGGTGCTCTGCGTTCCGAGGGCCATGAGGGTCCTGTCTCTCGCTGTCTGTCAGGCTGAGGCACCCGGCCGCCGGCCGCGTCGCGGGCCGAGGGATCCGGGATTCAGGGGGTGACCGGGCTCAGGCCCGGACCGGGATCACGCTGGGTTCGGGCACCGCCGCACGGCTGGGTCGCGACGCCGGTTCCGGCGGCGCCGATCCGCGGGCGGGAAACACATCGGAGCGGCCGCATGGGCTGGCTGAACGCGGTCGATCCGCCGATGACATCACAGACATCGCGCGGGCGCGATCAGACGAAACGGCGGCGCCGGAGGCGCAAAGCTAAGCGGAACGTCATCGGCCCCACACCGTTTCTCCGCGGCGATCTTTCCGCCGGCAAAACTATGATTGTCGTTTGACGATGTTGTGACATCACAAAAGGGTCTTTTACGGAAATCCGCTTCGCTGGCAAAGCATTGGCCATGCATCAACACGGCTTGAGACCCCGATCGTCTTCGGAATCTCGTTCGGCAGCCGGATGCGACGGCCCCGATACGGGCGCGCCGATGCGGGCTTCACCGGCCCGGACCGGCGGCAGGTCTCGTTCACGATGATGCGAAACGCCGGGCCGGACGTCTCAGCGGTCGGCCGGGCTTGCGCTATGGTTCGAATACCACAGTGCTGGCGGACGGTTTGTCCGACATCTTCTCGCCCTGTTGTCGACGAGATGTTCCCCGGTATCGGTTGAAGACCATGGCGCCATTTCGCGCCGAAGGAGTGTTTCGCGTGATCGAACAAATGCGGCGTATGACCCTGGCTGTGGCGGCGATCGCCGGGCTCGCCGGAATGGCCGGTGCGGCGGAGGCCGCGCAGTGCGGCAACACGGCGGCGGGATTCGAGGCCTGGAAGCGGGAATTCGCCCAGGAGGCGCGCGGCAAGGCCAGCGCGGCGAGCCTGGCCGCCCTCGAGGGCACCAGCTACTCCACCGCCACCATCTCGGCCGATCGCGGCCAGCGCAGCTTCAAGCTGTCCCTGGAGCAGTTCCTCGCCAAGCGCGGCGGTCCGACCATCGTGTCGAAGGGCCGTCAGCTCAAGCGCACCAACGCGGCCCTGTTCGATTCGATCGAGCAGCGCTACGGCGTCCCCCCGGGGCCGCTCCTGGCGATCTGGGGCATGGAGACCGGCTTCGGCGCGGTCCGCGGCAACGTCAACACCCTCTCGGCGGTGGCGACCCTCGCCTACGATTGCCGCCGCTCCGATTACTTCACGGACCAGCTCTACGCGGCGCTGACCCTGGTCGACCGCGGTCTGCTGTCGCCGAGCACCCGCGGCGCGGCGCACGGTGAGGTCGGCCACACCCAGTTCCTGCCCAAGAACGTCCTGACCTACGGCACCGGCGATCTGAACAATGTCGGCGCCGCGCTGTCGTCGACCGCGAACTTCCTGAAGGCGCATGGCTGGCGCGCCGGCGCGGGCTATCAGCCCGGCGAGCCGAACTTCGCGGCGATCCAGGGCTGGAACGCCGCGTCGGTCTACCAGCGGGCCATTGCGCAGCTCGGAAAGCAGATCGATAACGACTGAACATTGATCGATTGCGGATGAGACCAAGCATTCAGGCCTGAAATCTCTATCCGCCCGAAAATGGTCCCGATCGAACCGCAATCGACCACGTCGCCGCCGCAGAAAAGCCGGCCCGGCCCCGCTGATTCATCCCGGCGGGGCCGACCGGCCCATCGATTCGCGTTGACGGCCTTCGGAGGCCGCAGCGCCGATGATCCGGCAGGCGCCCGCTCCGCGACGAGAGCATTGGCGCCCGCATGGCTATCGACTCCGTGCCGCTGGACGGCCCCACCCCCCGTACTGCGCGCCATTCTTATGCGGCGCCCCTGGCAGCCCTGACCGCCGCGGTGGCCCTGGCCGCCCTCGGAACCGGTCTCCCGCCTGCGGGACGTCCGTCCGCGGACCGCACGGCCGAAGCCGCCCCGCCGGTCGCGCAGAGCGAATCACCCGTCGAGTCCGAGATCCGCGCAGCCGACGCGGAAGCCCCGGCGCCCGAAGCCTGGCGCGATGCCATTGGCGGGCCCCTCTCACGCTGGGCGTGGACGCAGATCGAACCGCCCCTGCCGATCCCGGAGGCCGCGCCCGCCCCGGAGGTGCAACCGACCGAGACCCCGCTTGCGGCCATGATCGTTCCGCTCCCCGTTCCGCGGCCGCCCGAGTTCCGTTCCACCCGCGGCCCCGATCTCGCCCGCAGGGCCGAGAGGCGGATCGCCCGCCGCGAGCCCGCGCCGGTGCCGGTGCAGCCCCGGGAGGACGACCGCTCGTTCCTGGAGAAGCTGTTCGGCGTCGAGCGCGCCCCCGGGCTCGCCTATGCCGCCCTCGAGAGCCGGCCCGCGGATCTCGTGCCGCAGCGGCGCATCTCGCCGCCGCTCGCCCCGACCGATGCGCGCCCCACGGCCGGCACCGCCGTCTACAACATCGCGGCGCGGGTCGTGATCCTGCCGAGCGGCGAGCGCCTCGAAGCCCATTCCGGCCTCGGCGAAGGGTTTGACGAGCCGCGGATGGTCAATGTGCGGATGCGCGGCCCGACGCCTCCGGGCACCTACGATCTGAAGGAGCGGGAGCAGCTGTTCCACGGGGTGCGGGCGATCCGGCTCACCCCGGTCGGCGGCAACGAGGCGGTCTATGGCCGCGACGGCCTGCTGGCCCATACCTACATGCTCGGCCCGCGCGGCGATTCGAATGGCTGCGTCTCGTTCCGCGACTACGACCGATTCCTGCAGGCGTATCTGCGGGGCGAGGTCCAGCGCCTCGTCGTCGTTGCGGGGACCCAGGATCCGCTTCCCAGCCTCGCCATGGGCTCGGCGCGCACCCAGATGGCCCGGAACGGCAACTGAGCTTCGCCCGACCGAAGCTCCACACGTCCGCCTCCGATCAGACGAATCAACGATCGGCGCCCGAGCGTTCCGCCTGCAGCAGGGCTTCGACCGCGCCGACGAAGCGGGCCCGGGCGTCGGGCCTGGCCGCATCGAGATACGCCGCGACGAGCTTGAGCAGATAGCTCTCCGTCTCGTCCCCAGTACCGTAGAAGGCCGAGACGGGCAGCCCCAGGGCGTCCGAGATATTGCTCAGCCGATCCCGGGACACGGCCGCCGGCTTGTCGGACCCCTGCCTCATGAAACCGTCTCCCGATGCCCCGTCCGG
The DNA here is from genome assembly GCF_000272495.1 of Methylobacterium sp. GXF4. NCBI lineage: Bacteria > Pseudomonadati > Pseudomonadota > Alphaproteobacteria > Hyphomicrobiales > Methylobacteriaceae > Methylobacterium > Methylobacterium sp. GXF4. The sequence continues at coordinate 71,073 of NZ_AKFK01000070.1, forward strand.
GCGAGGCTGGCATACCGTATCCAGGCTTTACGTCGCGCGTTCAACGCACCTTTGTGCCGCGGCCCACTATAGAGGTCCATAACGCGGGCGATATCCATAATAACAACCGGGCAACGTGATCGTCCAACCCGGTTATTTTGCACCATCATGGTTCGATATGACTATGGGTCGCTTGCCGGCCGATCCACCGCAACGTCGGATAAGGAGCCCCGGAGCCGGAGAGCGCTCCGATCCGACGGATCGGTTTGCCTGTCCCCGTGGGCCCGGGGTCAGATCCCGAGGCGGCCGATCGCCGGCAGCTTGATCCCCGGCCGGCGCAGGTCGATCCCGGCCACGCCACCCAGCAGGTTGAGCTCAAGCCCTTCGACCCAAGCAAGCGTCAGGCCGAGATAGCCGCCGAGGTTGATCCGGATTCCCGTGCCCGACGGCGTCCAGCCGATCCAACGGCCGTCATAGGGAAAGTCCTTGCCGATCGCGGTGGCCGGCAGGCTCGCCCGCATCTCCGGCACCGTGGCCATGACGGCCGCCACGAAGGTGTTCGAGTTCGGGCCCGGCCAGACCACGTAATCGCCCGGGCTTGCGTAGCGGTACTCGGCCACCGCCTTGCGGATGCGCGGGACCATCGCCTCGGCGGCGGGCCCGTCGGCCGCGAAGACGACCTCCGGGGCGTTCCCGAACCAGCGCCCGTCGGGCACGAAGCGATCGATCCAGATCGGTTGGCCCCAGGCCGTGTAGTCGAAGCGGCGATAGCGGCGCTCGCCGCTGCCCTTGATCACGATCCAGCTATGGGTCGCGACGATGCCCCGCCAACTCACTGTGCGGGCGGAGAAGATCCGCACGACGGCATCGGGATGGGATTCGGCCGGCGGGAGGAGACCGGCGCTGGACCGGTCGGCCGAGCGCCAGTCGCCGTCGGCGCGCAGCCAGTACAGCGTCGCCGAGACCGCGACCGGCACAAGGAAGAGGAGGACGAGCGCGAGGAGCGCGAACCTGATCAGGGACACGAAGCGGGCCGGGGCGCGACGGGGGACGGGGGACGGGCCGGATGTAGGGACGGCAAACCGCGGTTCACATGCGGCCGAACGGTGCAGCTCGGCTCAGACTTCGCGCGACAGCGCGTCGAGGAACAGTGTCGTGGCGAGCAGGTCGGCGCAGCCCCCCGGGCTCAGGCGCGCCGCCACGAAGCCGCGATGGATCGCGGCGGCGCGGTCGCGCCAATCGGGGGCGGCGATCCCCCCCGCTTCGAGAAAGGCCGTGGCCGCCTCCCGCGCCCGGGTCAGCCCGTCCGCGCCGCCGCGGTGGAGCAGGTTGGTGTCGTCGAGGACGGCCAGGAGCGCGAAGAAGCACTGCACCCGGGCGGCCTCGGGATCTTCCGGCGCGTGGACTCGACCGAGGCGCAGCGCCGGCAGGCCCACGGCGCGGATGGTCGGAAATCCCGCGGCCGCCTCCGCGCTGGCACCACCGACGCCGTAGCGGCGCGCGGCCCGTCCGCCATGGCTGTCCGCCGAGGCCGGCGCGCCTGCGATGGCCCAGCCCCACAGACGCGCCACAGCCTCGGCCCGCGCTTCCGCCGAAGCAGGGACCGGTCCGGCCACGCCCGCGCCGGCGCAGATCAGCCCGAGCGAGAAGATGGCGCCGCGATGCGCGTTGACGCCACCGGTCGCCGCCAGCATCGCGGCCTCGGCCCTGAGGCCGATCGCCCGGAGCTCGTTCATCCCGGCATCGCGCCTGCCGGCGGCCACGAGCGCGGCGAAATAGGGCCGGATCGCCGCCGCGCTGCGGCGCAGGGTGCCCGCATCCATGTCGTGGTGGCTGCCCGAATCGACCGGGCTGACGAGACCCGGCTTGGGCCAGGTTTCCAGTTCGTCGATCAGCGCCGCCTGGGCGAGGTCGGCGACGCGCTCGGCCCAGAGTTCCGACGCGGGGAGGGTATCCTGGAGGCCGAGGTCAGAAATGCGGCCTCTCCGGCGCAGCTTCGACATGTCGCCGTGGCTCGCCCAATGCAATCGACCCTACAAGCGTAGCGCGGGTCTGCTGCTACTGATCCGCGGATCACTGGTCAATTCCGCCGCCCTACCGCGCCGAGGACCGCGGAGAAAGCCGGTGCTCGGTGCCGTGATCCTAGCCGAGCCGGACCGGCGTAGTTGCGTAGACTTCAACCGCGTACTTCAGCCCTGCGGACACGATCACAGCTGTAAGAGGAAGGATGCAATCGGCACAGGCTCCGCGCGTCGCGACGAGGCGCACCGGACAACGCTCGAGACGAGACGCCGGCAGTGTTTGAGCAAGGCACGACCTTGGATCCATCGCGCCGGCCTGGCCCCATGCTTGCGCTTAGCGGCGGAATACCACCCCGATGAAGGCGTGATGGCGCACCCCGCCGTAAGCGGCGGCCAGAGCGGGGGCTGTCGGCTTATTTTGTTAGTGCCTTAAGAAAGCTACAGCGAAAAACCCATTTGCGCACGCGGTTCCCCGGGGGGTACATTCGCTTGAATAGGCGAGCACTCGCTTGGCCCGGCTCTTGTTCAAACGCTTTGCCGCCCGGGAGACGCCCACCGTCGGGCCGGAGGCGGTGCGCCACGCCGTGCTGGCGGAGGAGAGCCGGAAGGTTCTCGGCGTGCCGCGCGCCTGAGGGTTCACCGCGCCGGCGGCTCCCAGATCGCAAGGGCGGAGGCGTCCACGGGGCGGGGCAGGAGGCCTTCGGCCCGGAAGGTGTCGGCGATCGTCTGCTGCTCGGACAACCCGGCGCGGGTGACCGGCTCCACCCGGTAGCTGCGGCGCGCGTTCGCCCGCAGGATCACCTCGGGCTCGATCTTCCAGAGGGGCGCCAGGCGCGCCGCCGCCTCGTCCGGCTGGGCCTTCACCCAGGCGCCGGTCTCGGCCAGCTGACCGAACAGGGCGGCGAGCACGGGGCCGTTGGCGGCCACGTAGGGATCGGCCGCGAGATAGTAGCGCTTGTACAGCGACAGCCCGGCGCCGTCGCGCAGGACCCGCGCGCCGGATTGCTGCCGGGCCGCGGAGAGGAACGGATCCCAGGCGACCCAGGCCTCGACGCCGCCGCTGGTGAGCGCGGCCCGGCCGTCGGCGGGCGTCAGGTAGGCCGGGGTGATGTCCTTGAAGGTCATGCCGGCCTCGGCAAGGGCGGCGAGCAGCAGGTAATGGCTGCCGGCCCCCTTGGTGACGGCGACCCGCTTCCCGCGCAGGTCCGCGACCGCCTTGGCAGGCGAGGCTTCGGGCACCAGGATCGCCTGCGCATCCGGGGAGGGCGCCTCCTGGGCGATGTAGGTGATCCGGGCGCCCGCCGCCTGCGCAAAGATCGGGACGGTGTCGGCCACGTCGGCCGAGACGTCGATCTGCCCGGCATTGAGGGCCTCCATGATCGGAAGCCCGCTGGTGAATTCATGCCAGGACAGCCCGGTCCCGAGCGGCGCCAAAGCCTTCTCCAGGTTGCCGTTCTGGCGCAGCAGCGCGATCAGCGTCGAGGACCGCTGGTAGCCGATGCGCAGCGTCGTAGCCGCCCGGGCGGCGCGCAGGGGCGTGACGAGGGCGGCGGCGGCAAGGCCGGCGAGCAGGCTTCGGCGGGTTTCGGGCATCGTATCATCCGGGGCGAGGGCGCTTGCTGCACCCTACCACCCGGTGCGCGCCTCCGGGGCAAGCGGCCGGTGTGACGCAGCCGGCCGATTCCGATCAGGTCGCCTGGCCGAGGATCGCCAGGATCGTCCGGCGCAGCCGGACGAGGTCGGGATCGTCCCGGTGGCGCGGGTAGGGCGCCTCGACCGGCAGCTCGGCCCGGATCGCGGCCGGGCGGTCGCCCAGCACGATCACGCGCTCGGCCAGGATCAGCGCCTCCTCGACATCGTGGGTGACCAGCACCGCCGTGAAGCGCTTCTCCTGCCAGAGCCGCAAGATCTCGGCCTGCATCGCCAGCCGGGTCAGGGCGTCGAGCTTGCCCAGGGGCTCGTCGAGGAGCAGCAGGCGCGGCTCGTTGACCAGCGCCCGGGCCAGGGCCGCCCGCTGCGCCATGCCGCCGGAGAGCTGGTGCGGATAGGCGTCCGCGAAGCCGGACAACCCGACGAGCCCCAGCGCCCTGTCGATGCGCGCCGCGCGGGCGGCGCGGCCGACGCCCTGGGCCTCGAGCCCGAGGGCGACGTTCCCGCGCACAGTCCGCCACGGGTACAGGGTCGGTCCTGGAACACGAGGAGCCGGGACGGGTCCGGCCCCTCGACCAGCTGCCCATCGACCGTGATCGCCCCCTGATCCGGCGGCTCCAGGCCGGCCACAAGCCGCAGCAGGGTGGACTTGCCGCAACCCGAGGGTCCGAGGAGCGCCACGAACCCGCCCGGCGCGACGGTGAGGCTGACCCGGTCGAGCACCGGCAGGGGCGCACCGCGGATGTCGAAGGCGTGGCTGACCGCCTCCACCTGCAGGCTGGCTCCGAGGGCCTGGTCGATCGCTTGTTCCTGCGTCGCGGCTACCATTGCACCAGCCCTTTCTGCCAGGCGAGGAGCCGGTCTCGCAGGCGGAACAGCAGGGTGATCAGCGACGAGCACATCAGGGCCATCACGATCAGCGCCGCGTACATGTTGGCGTAGGCCGCCCAGCCCTGGGCCCATTGCAGGTACCAGCCCAGCCCCGACTTCACGCCGAGCATCTCGGCCACCACCAGCACCGCGAAGGAGCCGCCGAGCCCCATGAAGAGCCCGACGAAGACGTGCGGCAGCGCCGCCGGGATCGCCACCCGCAGGATCAGGAAGCTGCGCGAGGCACCGAGCGTGCGCGCCACGTCGAAATAGGCATTGTTGACGCCCGCCACCCCGGACCAGGTCAGCACCGTCACGGGAAAGCCGGTGGCCAGGGCGACCAGGAAAGTGCTCGCCGACCACGAGGACGGGAAGACGAAGAAGGCCAGCGGGAGCCACGCGGTCGCCGGAAGCGGCCCGACGAAGCGCAGCACCGGATGGGCCCAGTAGCCGACCGCTCTGAAGGTCCCGATCGCGACCCCGAGCACGAAACCCAGCCCCGCCCCGAAGGCGTAGCCGCCGGCCAGCAGGATCAGCGAGTTCAGCGTGCTGCCGCCGAGCTTCGGCCAATCGTCGAGGAATACTTCGAGGATCGCCTGGGGCGGCGGGAAGAACGGCATCGGCAAGAGATCGAACTTCGCCGTGACCAGCTCCCAGGCCAGCAGGGCGACGGCCAGAGCCACCAGCCACGGGCTCCAATGCCGGAGTCGCGAACCGGCGGTCCCGAGCCGCCCGGCGGCCAGCCCCAGCGGCAGCAGCACCAGGCCGACAAGTCCGGCGCCCTGCGCGAAGAAACCCGTCCGCGGGAAGTCGCCCGCCTCCGGCAGTTCGAGGGTCGCGCCGGCCAGGACCAGCCAGGCGAAGCCGGCCGTGAGGATACCCCAGGACGGGATAGGCAGGCGCGTGACGCCGGCGCTGCTGCGCGGGGCCGTGCCGGCGGTGATGCTTCCGGACATGAGGCGCCTCAGCTCAGCACGTCGGCGTAGATCCGCTCGGCGAACTTGGCCGTGTCGGTCGAGCGCTTGAGAACGTTCACGAGCTTCAGCTCGTCCCCGTAAAGGGCGAGCTGCTGCTTGAGCCGGCCGCCGACCGGGCTGTCGCCGTGCTGCTGGTTGCGCAGCATCGCGGCGAGATCGCCGATCGAACCCTTGCCGCCATATCCGGCGAACGCCTTCGCGGCCGCCTCGGGGTTCTCGTGGACGGCGTGCCCGCCCTCCAGGATCGCCCGGGTCAGCGCGGTGGCGACCGCCCGATCGTTCCGCAGCAGGGTGCCGCGGACCGCCACGACGCAACAGGTTCGGTCGGCGTATTCCCCGGACAGGTTGGTCGAGATCTCGGTGAAGCGGGGATCCTTCAGCCAGATCCAGGTGCGCGGGTCGCCATCGGCCAGGGCCTGGGCCTCGCCCTTCTCAACGGCGAGGTTCAGGAGCTCGGCCGGGTATTGGCGCCATTCCACGCCATTGTCCGGGTCGATCCCGGCCTTGGCGAGCAGCAGGCTGAAGAAGTTCTTGGCCGGGCTCGCCTGATCGCTGATCGCGACGGTCTTGCCCTTCAGGGACGCGATGTCGGTGATGCCGCTGGCCTTGTCGGCGAGGAGGCGCAGGCAGCCGCCATGCACGCCCGCGGTGATCTTCACGTCGAAGCCCTGCTCCAGGGGCTTGAGCCAGCGCAGGGCCATGCCGATTCCCGCATCGGCCTTGCCGGTGGCGATGGCCTCTAGCAGCGCCTCCGTGGAGCCGCCGAAATTGACGAACTCCACGTCGAGCCCGTGCCGGGCGAAGATGCCCTGCTCCTTGGCGACCGGGGCCGCGGCGGTGCAGATCGCGGTGGCGTTCCAGGCGAGCTTCACCGGCCGCAGCGGGGCCGCAGGAGCCTCGGCCGCCACGGGCCGGCAGAGCGGGCCGGGATCGAACGGGGCGCCGGGCCCGGGCGCCCAGGCCTGGCTCGCACCGATGCCCAGGCCGAAGGGCGCGGCCATCGCGGCGGTGCCGGCGCGCAGCAGCAGGCGGCGCGAGGGCATCCGGGCCGAATCTTGCTGTCCCGGATGTGACGGGTCGTCAATCATCGCACGTCTCCGGGCCGCGCGACCGCGCGGCGTTGTGGTCCGACGCAGGACGTGGCCCGGCCATGTGGCCGAGCCCATCATGCATCCTCATATTCGGTGAATGATCCGTCGAGGGATCAACAGAACGAGTATTCGGTCGCACCGACGCAGAGTCAACGAAAGCGTTTTCTGATCTTTTCGGGGACTCGGAAAAGTTCTTCGCTTGCTTGGCTCGTCGCCCGGGACGATCTGCGTTCCGCAATCAGGCCGAGCCGACGCGGTACTGGCGCGGCGGCTCGGTGCCGTTCACCGCGAAGGCGCCGACGATCCGGTCCCGGTAGATCCGGGGATTGTGCGACGCGATGGTGCGGGCGTTGCGCCAGTAGCGGTCGAGGCCGAGCCCCTGCTTGACCGCCGAGGCACCCAGCGCATCGAACAGGATGGTGGTCGCTTCGAGCACGAGATTCGTGACGACGGTGACCGCCTGGTTGACCTCGACATCCGCCAAGGCCGTGGCGCGCTCCGCCTCGGGACCCAGCGCGTCGCGGTGCAGCTCGAAGGCCCGCTGCAGGGATTCCGCCGCCTTGAGCGCCAGGGCGCCGGCCGCGTAGGCGTTGCCGCGCACCCGGCCGACCACGGCCAGGATCTGCGGATCCTCGGCGGTGCGTCCGGCATTGCCGTGGCTGTAGACGCGGTTCCGCTCGGCGACCAGGCGCCCGACATCCTCGGCCGCGGCGCGCCCGATCCCGGCGAGCGTCGCGAGATGGACCAGCTGGAAGAACGCCATCGCGTAGGGGAAGCGTGCCGGATCGGGCTTGATCAGGTCGGGCGACAGGACGACGTCCTCGAACCGGATCGTGCCGCTCGCGGTGAGCGCCTGGCCGAACCCGTCCCAATCGTCCACGATCTCGACGCCCGGCGCCCGGGTCGGGACCGCCGCCGTCAGGGCGTTGCCGTCCTCGTCATCGGCCGAGAGGTGGATGTAATCCGCAAACAGCGAGCCGGTGGTGTAGAACTTCTTGCCCGACACGACCCGCTCGGCGCCGCGGCGGCGCACCACTGTGTCGAACTGGCCGACCTTGGCGGGGCCGGTCTCCGAGACGCCGCTGCCCACCGTCGCGCCGGCGGCGATCCTGGCGATCCAGCGGGCGCGCCAGTCCGGGTCGGTCGAGCCGAGCACGTCCTCGGTGAAGCCGAAATGGGCCCGCAGCGCGTTGGTGACGTTGGAATCGGCCTGCGACAGCTCGATCAGCAGGTTGAACAGCTCGGGCAGGCTGGCCTCGTGGCCGCCCGCCTCCACCGGCAGGCGCAACGTGGTGAAGCCGGCCTCCTTCAGCCAGCCGATCTCCGCATGCGGCAGGCGGTGCGTGCGGTCGCGCTCGACCGCCGTGGCCCGGATCTCGGCGAAGGTGGGCCGGAAGCGCGCGGCCAGTTCCTCGTAACGCTCACTCGGGCCAGCGCCCCAACCCGCATCCCGCTGCGTCATCGCCCGAAGCTTCCCATCCTGATCGTCGCGGCCGATGCCGGAAGGCGTTCGGCGCGAGACCTATGGATTCGCCAAGTCGAGCTGTGATCTCAAGCGGCAATGCGAGGAAAACGACCGGTGTCGATCGATTTGGAACCGCGATCTCTTCGCGCGCTACTGTGCAAAAAGGTGTTTCTCAACGTCTGCTCTTTCGAGAAACATCATTCTCGTCGAAAAGCGACGCGGTCGGCGCAGAACGGCATCTTCGAGTGAGACGCGCTCCCGAAGCGGCCCGGCGGGACCGCCGGACGAATCGTCTCGCGATACGCGGTCGGCGATGTGCCGACCGCTGTGATTGCGCCCGCTACCAGCTCGGCAGCACGGTGCTGCCGAACGTCTTCTCGATGAACGCCTTGACCTCGGGGCTGCGATAGCTCTCCACGAGCGCCTTCACCCAGGGCTGGTCGCGGTCGGCCTCGCGCACCGCCAGGAGGTTCACGTAGGGGCCCTTCGGCTCCTCCTTGAGGATCGCGTCCGAGGGTTTCAGGCCGGCGGGCGTGGCGAAGTTGGTGTTCACCGCCGCGGCGTCGACATCGTCCAGCGACCGGGGCGTCTGCGCCGCGTCGACCTCGATGAACCGGAGCTTGCGCGGGTTCTCGACGATGTCGGCGACCGTCGGCTTGAACCCGGTGCCGGCCTTCAGCTTGATCACGCCCTTGTCCTGCAGGAGCAGGAGCGAGCGGCCGCCATTGGTCGGGTCGTTCTGGATCGCGATCGTGCCGCCATTCGGCACCGCGTCGAAGCTCTTGTGCCGCTTCGAGTAGATGCCGAGCGGGAAGTTCACCGTCGGGGCGACGCCGACGATCTTGTAGCCGCGATCGGCCTTCTGGTTGTCGAGGAAGGGCTGGTTCTGGAACGAGTTCGCCTCGATCTCCCCGGCCGACAGCGCCTCGTTCGGCACCACGTAATCCGAGAACTCGATGATCTGCAGGTCGAGCCCGTTGCGCGCCGCCACGGGTTTCGCCGCCTCCAGGATCTGCCCGTGCGGCCCCGGCGTCGCGCCGATGCGGACGCGCTTCAGAGACTCCGCGTGTCCGATACCGGGCAGCACAAGGAGGGCGGCAAGCACCAGGCGACGCAACATGGCAGGCGGTCTCGCGATTTCAGGGTCGAACGGGTCTGCGGCTCAGCTCTGGCGGTGGCGCCGGTTGAGGCGGCGCGCGAGGCGCTCGCCGGCACTCTGGAACACCTGCACGAGCACGATCAGGACGACCACGACCGCCAGCATCATGTCGGGCCGGAAGCGCTGGTAGCCGTAGCGGATGCCGAGATCGCCGAGACCGCCGCCGCCGACCGCGCCGGCCATGGCCGAGTAGCCCACGAGCGACACCACCGCGAGGGTGAGCCCCAGGACGATACCGGGCAGCGCCTCCGGGATCAGCACCTTGCGGATGATCTGGGCCGGGCTCGCGCCGAAGGCCCGGGCGGCCTCGACCAGACCGTGATCGACCTCGCGGATCGCCGCCTCGACCAGCCGCGCGATGTAGGGCGTGGCCGCCACCGTCAGCGGCACGCTGGCGGCGTAGGTCCCGATCGAGGTGCCGGCCACGAGCCGGGTGAACGGGATGATCGCCACCACCAGGATGATGAAGGGCGTCGAGCGCGTCGCGTTGACGATCACGCCGAGGGCGGCGTTGAGGGCGGGCGCGGCCAGCAACTCGCCGCGCTGGCTCGTCGCCAGGAACACGCCGAGCGGCAGGCCGAGCAGCGTGCCGATGACGGAGGCGAGCGCCACCATGGTCAGTGTGTCGGCGGTGGCCTGGACCAGCAGGTTGATCAGCTCAGGCGACACGGGCGGCCCCCTGGGTGGCGTCTTGAGCGGCGTCTTGGGCCGGCGGCAGATAACCGAGGAAGTCGGCCGGGATGCCGAGGCCGGCGAGATAGGCCTGGGCCCGGGCGGTGACGTCCGGTCCCGGCGACAGGCCGACGGCCAGGGAGCCGAAGCGCTGGCCGCCGATCTCGTCCACCGCGCCCGCCAGGATCACGGCCTCGATCCCGGTCTCGCGGGCGAGCCGGGCGATGATCGCGGTGTCGGCCTGCGCCCCCCGCAGCGACAGGCGTAGCACCGGCGCGCCGCCGGGCCGCGGATCGGCGGAGATCCGCTCGGCGAGGCCGGCCGGCAGGTCGAGCCCGACCTCGCCCGCGAGCAGGCTGCGGGTCACCTCGGCCTGGGGCCGGGTGAACACCTCGTAGACCGTACCGCGCTCCACGATCGCGCCGCGGTCGATCACCGCCACGTCGTCGGCGACCGCCCGGATCACCGACATCTCGTGGGTGATGAGCACGATGGTCAGGCCGAGGTCGCGATTGATCCGCTTCAGCAGGGCCAGGATCGAGCGCGTCGTCTCCGGATCGAGGGCGGAGGTGGCCTCGTCGGAGAGCAGCACGTCCGGCTCGGTGGCGAGCGCCCGCGCGATGCCGACGCGCTGCTTCTGACCGCCGGACAGCTCCGCCGGGTAGCGGCCGGCCTGCGCCTCAAGCCCGACGAGGGCGAGCAGTTCCGCGACGCGCGCCCGGATCGCCGCGCGTTTCCAGCCCGCAAGCTCCAGCGGCAGGGCGACGTTGTCGGCGACGTTCCGCGAGGACAGCAGGTTGAAGTGCTGGAAGATCATGCCGACCCGGGCCCGCACATGCCGCAGGTCCCGCTCGGACAGGCTCGACACCTCGGCATCGCCGACCACGACCCGGCCGGCGCTCGGCCGCTCGAGGCCGTTGATCAACCGGATCAGCGTCGACTTGCCCGCGCCGGAGCGCCCGATCACCCCGAGGACCGTGCCGGCCGGGACCGCAAGGTCGATCCCCGACAACGCCGAGACGAGCGCCGCGCCCTTCCGCGCCGGATAGGTCTTCGAGACGTTCTCGAACCGGATCAACGGCGTGCTGGCGGGTTCGCTGGACGGCGGCAGGGTGGACACAGCCTGTGGGTGCTCCTCGAGCGGGACCGGTGGGTCCGCAATGCTATCGGGTGATCCGCAAGCGATCTGTATGACGGCCGACGCCGAGAGCGGTCAAGGAAAGGCGGGCACATAGTTTCCCGGCTCCAGAGAACGTTTTTTTGTGTTTCGCAATTCAGGCAGAATAATTTTTCCGGCCAAGATCGCCGATTGGCCTTGGCCCAGGACGAGTGCGCAAAACCCAATTCTGAGGGACTCACCGCGTGCGGAAGTCTCCATCCTTCATCCTGTGGCCACCGGAGAAGGTCTGTTCTTCGAAGCGCCGCGAATTCGAAACCTTGTTTCATTGATCACCCGACGCCCGCGGGCTTCAATAATGGTCACGCGCTCCCGCAGCCGTCGAACCGACAATGCCGGTTCCGGCGTGCACGACGCCGGGCGCTTACCGACCGGAGTCCACGATGACCGACGATACGCCCGCAGGACGGTCCCCGTCCCGCCGGACGCTCCTGCTGGCCGGCCTGGGCGCGGTGGCGCTGCCCTTCGCGTCGCCGCCGGCGCGTGCGGCAGCGCGCGAGGTGAAGATCAGCATGCAGCGCTCCTCGGTGCTGTTCACGATCCTCAAGGTGAAGGGCACCCTGGCCGAGCGCCTGGCGCCGCTCGGCTTCACGCCGACCTGGCACCTGTTCACCAACGTCCTCGAACCGATGAATGCCGGCGCGGTCGACATCCATGCCGACGTCGCCGACGCGGTGCCGATCTTCACCCAGTCGGCGCGGGCGCCCCTGACCTTCTACGCCCGCGAGCGCGGCGCGCCGGCTGCCGAGGCGATCATCGTGCCGGCGGATTCGCCGATCCGCACGGTCGCCGACCTCAAGGGGCGGACGGTGGGCGTCTCGCGCGGGTCCGGCAGCCACTACGTCCTGGCCGCAGCCCTGAAACGGGCCGGCCTCGGCTTCGACGACATCCGGCCGGCCTATCTCCAGGCGCCCGAGGGGGCGGCCGCCTTCGAGCAGGGCAGCCTCGATGCCTGGTCGATCTGGGACCCGTTCCTGGCCTTCGCCGAGGCCAAGCGGCCGGTCCGCACCATCGCGGACGGGTCCGGCCTGACCAGCTACCACCGCTACTACCTCGTGAACGACAGCTTCGTCGCCGCCCATCCGGAGGTAGTCGCCACGGTGTATCGGGCGCTGGTCGAGGCGGGGCAGTGGGCGAAGGCCAACCCGGAGGCAGCGGTGGCGCTGCTCGCCCCCGTCTGGGGCGACCTGCCCCCCGCCGTCGTGGCGGCGGCCAATGCCCGGCGCACTTACCTGGTGGAGCCGGTGGAGCGGGGGCAGCTCGGCGAGCAGCAGGCGATCGCCGACACCTTCCTCGAAGCTAAGCTGATTCCGCGCCGGATCGACGCCACCGACGTCCCGGTCTGGACGCCGCCGGCGGTCAAGGGCTGAGCCGATGGCCGACGCACCCCGTTTCGGCATCTGGGCCGCCGTCCACGGCTCCCGGGCTGCCCATCACGATCCCGACGAGCCGGACGACGCGAGCTGGGAGCGCAACCGCGCCCTGGTGCTGGAGGCCGAAGCCCTCGGTTTCGATTCGGTGCTGGTCGCCCAGCACACGATGAACCCCTACGACGAGAACCGCGACCAGCTCGAAGCCTGGACCGCCGCGGCGGCTCTGGCGGCCCTGACCCGGCGGATCGAGATCATCGCGGCGATCAAGCCGGGCCTGTACCACCCGGTGGTGCTCGCCAAGATGGCGCTCCAGATCGAGCATGTCAGCGGCGGCCGCTTCGCGCTGAACCTCGTGAATGCCTGGAACCGCGCCGAGTTCGAGCGGGCCGGCCTGCCGTTCCCGGCCCATGACGACCGCTACGCCTATGGGCGCGAGTGGATCGCCCTCGTGGATCGGCTGATGCGCGGCGAGCGCGTGACCTTCGCGGGCGCGCATTTCCAGGTCCAGGATTATCAGCTCCGTCCGGCCGGCACCGACCGGCCGCGGCCCCGGATCTATCTCGGCGGCGAATCCGAGCCGGCCCGGGCCCTGGCGGCCGATCACGCCGATATCTGGTTCATCAACGGCCAGCCCCTCGCGGATGTCCGCGGCCTGATCGCCGACGTCGCAAGCCGTCCCGCGGCCAACGGGCCCCTGCGCTACGGCCTCTCGGCCTTCGTCATCGCCCGCGAGACCGATGCGGCGGCGGAGGCCGAGCACGACCGCCTCCTCGCCCTGGCGCAGCGCGACGCGGCTCTGCGCGCCAACACCCGTGCCCGGACCGATACGGCGAGCGTCATGTTCGCCAAGACCGACGCGGCGGCGAGCCGCCATGTCGGCACCAATGGCGGCACCGCGGCCGGCTTGGTCGGCAGCTACGAGACGGTCGCGGCCCGCATCCGCGCCTTCCACGCGGCCGGTATCGACCTATTCATGCTGCAATTCCAGCCGTTCGAGGCCGAGATGCGCCGGTTCGCCGAGCAGATCCTGCCGCGCGTGCGCTGAATCAGGGCTTTCGATGAGCGCGCGCCGCGAACTCCACCTCAACGTCAATCTGCTGCATGCCGGTGTCTATCCCTCGGCCTGGCGGCTGCCGGACAGCCGCCCGGACGCGTTCGTCGATATCGACCACTACGTGCGCGTCGCCCGGGTGGCGGAGCGCGGCAAGCTCGACGCGATCTTCCTGGCCGACACGCCGGCGATCAACGACCGGATCGATCACCGGCCGTTCATGGCGCTCGAACCGACCATCGTGCTGGCGAGCGTGGCTGCCGCGACCACCCATATCGGGCTGATCGCGACCGCATCGACCAGCTACAACGAGCCCTACAACCTCGCCCGGCGCTTCGCGACGCTCGACCTCGTCAGCCGCGGCCGGGTCGGCTGGAACGTGGTCACCACGGCGGACGCTGCAGCCGGCCGCAATTTCGGCTTCGCCGGTGCCTCCGAGCACGGGGCGCGCTACGCCCGGGCCCGGGAATTCACCCAGGTCGTCCACGCCCTCTGGGACAGCTGGGAGGACGACGCGCTCGTGGGCGACAAGGTGAGCGGGCGCTTCGCCGACAGCGCCAAGGTTCACGCCATCGACCATCGCGGCACCCATTACAGCGTCGCCGGCCCGCTCACTGTGCCGCGCTCGCCGCAAGGGCGGCCCGTGACGGTTCAGGCCGGCGGCTCGGAGGACGGCCGCGACCTCGCCGCCGCCACCGCCGACGCGGTGTTCTCCCTGGCCCAGACCATCCCGGACGGCGCGGCCTATGCCGCGGATTTGCGCGCCCGGGCCGCGCGCTACGGCCGGGATCCCGCCGCAATCGTCGTGCTGCCGGGCCTCGCCACGGTGATCGGCGGCACGGAGGCCGAGGCGCGCCGCCGCCAGGATGAACTCTGGGAGCTCGTGCCGATCGCGTACAGCCTCGCGCGCCTGGCCGGGACGCTGCGGATCGATCCTGATTGGCTCGACCTCGACAAGCCGCTGCCCGACCCGCTGCCGCTGCCCCCCGACGCCAACCACACGATGTTCCAGGGCACCGTTGCGCTCGCCCGGCGGGACAACCTGACGGTGCGTCAGCTCCTGCGCGCGCTGGGCGGCGGCGTGGGCCACCGCATCATCGTCGGCACGCCCGAGCAGGTCGCCGACGACATCGAGGCCTGGTTCCGCGCCGGCGCCGCCGACGGGTTCAACCTGATGCCGGACGTGCTGCCGGACGGCCTCGAGACCTTCGTGGACGCGGTCGTGCCGATCCTGCAGCGGCGCGGCCTGTTCCGGCGGGATTACGAGGGATCGACGCTGCGCGAGCATCTCGGTCTCGAACGGGTCGCCTGGACCCCGCCCGCCGGCCGCCGCTAGGGCGCGCATGACCGGCCCGGTTGCCGGATCGACGGAAAGCGCGCGCGGATCGTCGCGGACTGAGGGTCGAGTCGGATTGCAACCCGGGCGAGAACGGCTTTAAGGCATTTTCGCTCGCCGCCATCGGTATCGGGCCGTGCTGTAAGCCCGCGCTGTCCCGTCGGCTCACGCGGCGCGTATGGAGCGCGCGACCGCTGCAGCCGGCCGGCGCGCAATCGGATCGCCCCGGGCCCGATGGGCCGGCAGAACGTCAGGAAACCAGAACCGTCATGGCGCGCACCGCATCCACGAAGCTCTCGTTCTGTGCCCTGGCGCTCACGCTGCTGGCCGGCGCGTTCGGCTCGGAAGCCCGTGCGGATGCGACCCTCGACCGGATCAAGGGCCGGCAGAAGCTGACGGTGGGCATCATCCTGTCGGGCGCGCCCTTCGGCTACATCGATCCGCGGAGCCGCGCCGAGAAGGGCTTCAACATCGATCTGGCCAAGGCGCTGGCCGAGAAGCTCGGCGTCAAGGTCGAGCTTGTCACCGTCACGCCGCCCAACCGAGTGCAGTTCCTGCAGCAGGGCAATTTCGATGTCCTGATCGCCAACATGCAGTTCACCGAGGATCGCGCGAAGATCATGGATCACGTGCAGACCCCGTACGACCGGGCCGGCGGGGCCGCGCTCGGCCGCAAGGACAGCGGGATCAAGGATTGGACGGACCTGAAGGGCAAGCCGGTCTGCATCTCGCAGGGCTCGAACTACGCGCAGCCCCTGGCCGACACCTATGGCGCCGAGGTGAAGGGCATTCCGAGCCAGCCGGAATCCATGTTGGCGCTGCAGGGCGGCAATTGCGTCGTCGCCGTCCACGTCGCCCCGACGATCAAGCTGCTGCTCGCCGACCGCCCGGACGCGTGGAAGGACTACGCCATCGTCATCCCGACCGAGCTGGAGCCGGCCGATTCGGTGATCTGGCTGCGCAAGGGCGAGCGCGACACCGGCGCGGCCCTCGACGCGGCGGTGCGTGAGCTGCACGCGTCGGGAGCCATGCTGGAGATGGCCAAGGCGAATCGCCTGGTCGATCCGACCTTCCTGGAGGAGGCACGGCGCACATACGCCGCGCCCGCCAAGCCGTGATCGCGTCGCTGCCGGCATGATCGACCAAGCCGTCCGGACCTTCGTCGCCCTCGCGGGCGAGGTCGGCCTGCACTACGATTTCCTCCTGAGCCCGTCCGAGGTCCGGCCCTGGATCGCCGGCATGGGCACGACGCTCCTGCTCGTGCTCCTGGCGATCCCGCTGAGCCTCGCCGCGGGCGTGGCCTTCGCGGCGGCTCTCACTTCGGGCCGCCCGTGGCTCGCCGGACCCGTGCGGGCTTATGTCGAGCTCACCCGCAACACCCCGACCCTCGTCCAGCTGATGTTCGCGTTCTTCGCGCTCAACATGCTGCTGTCGAAGGCGCTGGGCGGCGCGGCGAACAATCCGTTCACGCCGTTCTTCTGGGTGGTGGCGGTGACCGGGCTCCACATCGCCGCCTTCCACGCGGAGGCCCTGCGCGGCGGGATCGAGGCCGTGCCCGCGGCCATGGTCGAGACCGCCCATGCCATCGGCTTCTCTTCGTTCGAGGTCCTGCGCTACGTGACGCTGCCGCTCGCTCTGCGCACGGCCATGCCGGCCATCGTGAACAACCTGGTCAACCTGGTGAAGCTGACCACCATCGGGTCGGCGATCGCCGTGGGCGAGGTGACCTACGCGTCGATCATGATCTGGACGCAGCGCGACAACGTCCTCGAGCTGATGATCGTGATCCTGCTGTTCTTCGGGCTGATCAACACGGTGCTGTCGCAGCTCGGCCGCTACGTGGAGCGCCGGCTCGCGGTCCCGGGATACGGCGTTTGAGCACCGCGGCGCTCCCCGCGCGCGGCCGCGCCGCCCTCGGCCCGGCCTGGGCCTGGCTGGCGCTCGTCGCCGGCTTCCTGCTGTGGACGGTGCTCGACGCCCGCCTCGCCCGGGACCTGCTCGACTGGCTGCCCTACCTCGCCTCGGGCTTTGCGATGAACATCCTGATCAGCGTGCTCGCCATGAGCGTCGGGACGCTCGCGGGCGTCACGCTGGGGGCGATGGAGCTGTCGGCCTCGCGGTTCGTGCGGGCGCCGGCGGTGGCCTACGTCCAGGTCTTCCGCAACGCGCCGCACCTCGTGCTGATCTTCGCCACGACGTACATCTTCCCGTTCGAGATCGTGGTGGCCGGCAACTACCTGCCGTTTCCGGACTGGTTGAAGGCGGTGTTCGGCCTCGCCATCCCGGCGAGCGCCTACGTGGCCGAGATCGTCCGCGGGGCGATCCAGTCGGTCCCGACCACCCAGTGGGACGCCGCCAAGGGCGTCGGGATGTCCCGCGGCCAGACCCTGCGCTGGATCATCCTGCCCCAGTGCCTGCGCCGGGCGCTGCCCCCCTGGATGAACCTCTACGCCTCGATCACCATGAGCACGGCGCTGGCCTCCCTGGTCGGCGTCCACGAGCTGCTGCACGCCGCCACCGACGCGAGCACGGCGGTGCGCCGCGACGACTTCACCATCGCGGTCTACCTGACGGTGCTCGCCGCCTTCTTCCTCTTCTGCTTCCCGATCTCGCGCCTGACGCGGCGTCTCGAACGCCGCTTCGCCCCGCGCTGAAGGCTGTACCCCGCCCCATGGCACAGGATTCCACCCCCCGGCCGACCCTCGTCGAACTGCAGGACGTCCACCTGTCCTTCGGGGCGGCCGAGGTGCTCAAGGGCATCGATCTGACGGTGGCGAAGGGGGATGCGGTCTCGATCATCGGCCCGTCCGGATCGGGCAAGTCCACGATCCTGCGCTGCATCAACGGTCTCGCCCAACCGCAGGCGGGCCGGATCACCGTGGCCGGCACCCGGGTCGACACGCTGCGCAATGAGGCCGAGCGGATCGCCCTGCGCAAGCGCATCGGCATCGTGTTCCAGCAATACAACCTGTTCCCGCACCTCACCGTGCTGGAGAACATCACCATCGCGCCGACCCGCATCCTCAAGGTGCCGCGGGCCGAGGCCGAGGCCCTGGCGCGCGACCTGCTCGCCCGGGTCCGCCTGGCCGACAAGGTCGCGGCCTATCCGGGCGAATTGTCCGGCGGCCAGCAGCAGCGCGTCGCCATCGCGCGGGCGTTGGCCATGCGGCCCGAGCTCGTCCTGTTCGACGAGGTCACGTCCGCCCTGGATCCCGAGATGGTCGGCGAGGTCCTGGCCGTCATCCGCGAGCTCGTCCGCGACGGGCTGACCAGCATCCTCGTCACCCACGAGATGCGTTTCGCCGAGGAGATCAGCGACACGATCGCCTTCACCGAGAACGGCCGGATCGTCGCCCAGGCCCCGCCGGCCGAGCTGTTCTACCGGTCCGGCAATCCGCGCATCCGCCAGTTCATCGGCGGCTTCCAGGGCTACCGGGACGCCGTGCAGGACCGGGAGGGAATCTGATGCCGAACCCGCGCACCGCCGCCCTCGCCGAGGCGATCGTCGCCTCGCGCCCGGAGGCCGATCCCGCCGCCATGGGTGCGGCGCGGATCGCGCTGGTGGACTTCCTTGCCTGCGCGCTGGCCGGCAGCGCCGACCCGTCGCTCGCGATCCTGCGCGGCGTGTTCGGCGATGCCCCCGGCCGCGCCCTGGTGATCGGCTCCGCGCAGCCGGCAGACCCGTTCCTAGCGGCCCTTCTCAACGGCCATGCCGGCCACGTGCTCGATTACGACGACGTACATGCCAGCGTGCGCGGTCACCCGACGACGGTGATCGTCCCGGCGCTGCTCGCCGCCCTCGACCCCGACGCGCTGCCCAGTGCGGACGCGTTCCTGGCCGCCTACCTGGTCGGGCTGGAGACCATGGCGCATCTCGGGCGCGCGATCGGCCCGGCCCATTACGAGCGGGGCTTCCACGCCACCGCCACCCTCGGGGCCCTGGGGGCCGCGGCGGCGATCGCGCATCTGCGCGGCTTCAGCGCCAGGACGACCGCCATCGCCCTGGGGCTCGGCGCGACGCAGGCCGCCGGGCTGCGGCTGCAATTCGGATCGGATGCGAAGCCGCTCCATGCCGGGCTCGCCGCCCGCAACGGCCTGGCGGCGGCGCGCCTCGCCGAGGCCGGCCTGTCCGGCGCTGACGATTGCCTCGACGGCCCAAACGGCTTTCTGCAGGCCTACGGCTTCGGCGAAGAGGCGCCCGAGCGGGTGCTAGAAGATTGGGGCGCCCCCTGGCAGATCGTCCGGCCCGGCCTGACCCTGAAGGCGTTCCCGTGCTGCACGGCGGCTCATCCCGTGGCGGTGGCCGGCCTCGCCCTCCACCGCGAGGGCATCCGCGACCTGGCGCGGGCGATAATCACCTTCCCGCCGGGGGGCGACGCCGCCCTGGTGGTCCGCACGCCGCGCACCGGAATCGAGGCCCGGTTCAGCCCGGAATACATCCTGGCCGCCGCCCTCGTCGACGGTGCGGTCCGGATCGACCATTTCGACGAACGCCCGGTCCGGCCCGACCTCGCCGCCCTGGCGGCGCGGGTCGAGCGCCGGCACGACCAGGCCGCCCGCCGCCTTTCCTCGGATCCGAGCACGCGCTTCGTCGTGGTCGAGCTGACGGACGGGCAGGGCCGGACGCACGAGCGGCGCATCGACGGCCTGCCGGGGCTCGCCGATGCCGACGACAAGTTCCGGGACGCGACCGCCGGATCCGAGGCGTTGCGCACTGTACCCGATCGCGTGCGCACCATGCATGACGCGACGGATCTCGCCCGCCTCCTCGCCTGCCTCGCGCAACCGCGGCAGCCGTAAGCACCCCGGCCGCCCCCGAACCCCAGCCGTGAGCCCGCCCATGACGACGACCCCGCGACAGATGCATCTCGGCCTGTTCCTGCAGGGAGCCGGCCATCACGTCTCGGGCTGGCGCCACCCGCGCGCCGAGGCCGGCAGCGAGAACTTCGACCTTCTGCGCCGGGTGACGCAGATGGCCGAGGACGCCAAGTTCGACATGGTGTTCCTGGCCGACGGCCTCACCAGCGCGGTGGATGCCCACCCGTCGATGATCGCCCGGTTCGAGCCGCTGACGCTGCTCAGCGCGCTGGCCATGGTCACGAGCCGCATCGGCCTCGCGGCGACTTCCTCGACCACCTACGGTGAGCCCTATCACACCGCCCGCGCCTTCGCGTCGCTCGACCATCTGAGCGGCGGACGCGCGGCCTGGAACGTCGTCACCACCTCCTACGCGCGCACCGCCAACAACTTCTCCAAGGAGCATCCGGCACACGACGAGCGCTACGCGGTCGCCGAGGAGTTCGTCGACGTGGTCTGCGGCCTCTGGGACAGCTGGGACGACGACGCCTTCGTGAAGGACAAGGCGCGGGGCATCTACGCCGACCCCGCGAAGGTACGGGTGCTCGACCATGTCGGCCGCTACTTCCGCGCCAAGGGCCCACTCAACATCCCGCGCTCACCGCAGGGGCATCCGATCCTGATCCAAGCCGGCTCGTCCGGGCCGGGCCAGGATCTCGCCGCCCGCCGGGCGGACGTGGTGTTCACCGCCCAGCAGACCATCGAGGAGGCCCAGAAGTTCTACGCCAGCCTCCGTCAGCGCGTCGCCGGCTTCGGCCGCGATCCGTCCACGGTGGCGGTCATGCCGGGGATCCTGCCGGTCATCGGCCGGACGCTGGAGGAGGCGAGCGCGAAGCTGATCGAGCTCGACCACTGGACCGACATCGCCAGCGCCATGCCGCTGCTGGAAGAGCGCCTCGGCCATTCGCTGGCACCCTACGACCTCGACGGCCCGCTCCCGGACCTGCCCCTCTCGGACCAGCTGCGCAGCCGCGCCGAGCTCCTCACCGAGTTGGCCCGCCGGGAGAACCTCACCATCCGCCAGCTCGCCCTCCGGGTCGCGGCCGGACGCGGACACCACATGATCGTCGGTACCGCGACCGACGTCGCCGACCGGATGCAGGCCTGGTTCGAGGGCGGCGCGGCGGACGGCTTCAACGTGATGCCGCCCTTCTTCCCCGACGGCCTCAGCGACTTCGTGCGGGAGGTCGTGCCGCTGCTTCAGGAGCGCGGCCTGTTCCGGACGGACTACGAAGGCGCGACCCTGCGGGACCATCTCGGCCTGGCGCGGCCGGAGCCGGAGCAGCGGGCCTCCGCGGGGTAGGGGGGACCAGACCCGGCCGCTCTTCAGGACGCTCCCGGGAGAGGCGGCATCGCTTTGACGGGCGGGTGGACGAGGGCGCGCTGCAGGATCGATCCCAAGCGAGAGCTTCGAGCCCCATGCGTCCGCTGGTTCTGGCCCTGCCGCCTCTTGCGTGCGCCCTACGCTGTTCACGCCTCGGCGCATGAAAAATGGAAAGCCCGCGCCTCCCCCCGGTGGCTGAGGATTGCACAGGCAGATGTTTTCATTTCCCCCGGCGTGGAAGGCTCGGTCTTCGCGTCCGAGCAGTGGCTCGATCGATGCGATCCGCGCCGTCATCTCGGGGCCGCGTAGCGGGGCCCTGGATCCAGAACCGCCGACATGCCAAGCTCTTGCGCCGGCAGCACTTCCGGGTTCCGGGCTCGTCAGCGGCGCCTCGGAATCACGGCGGCCTTCATCGGGCTAGGAGATCAGCTTTCGGATCGTGGGTCTTTCAACCCGCGTAGCCCGTAGCGCCCGTAAGCCCGGGGAAACGCACGAAGCTTCAGTTGCGTGCTGTCAACCGCGATGCTCGAATCTGTGCGTCGGCACGGGGGAGGGGGCCGGCGCCGCACCCTGGGACGCCGACCGGTCTACGGCCTCTCCAGCGCCGGCGGCGCCGCAGGAGAAGAGCGCCCCGTCGCGTCCGGGATGTTCTCCGGATGGGGCCAGCTTAGAACCCTACCGGGCCCGCTCCACCTGGCCGCGGATCTCACCCTTCGGGTTCGCGGCGGTGTGGATGTTGAAATAGAGCTTGCCGGCTTCGAGGTCGGCGGCCTTGGCCTCGTCCAGGGTCGCTTCGCCGGAGAACGGGCTGCTGGTCGCGGTTACCGGCACGAGGACGCCGGCATTGGCGCCGGGCAGGGCGGGGCCGTGGAAATGCGCGGCCGTGACGGGGCCGGTCAGGCCGCTATAGGTACCGTTCCAGCTCAGCCGCTTGGTCGCCGGATCGTAGGTCGCCGTCACGGCCCCGGTGCCCTTCGACTCGGTCGCCGGGACTTCACTGCCGCCGTTGAGCGCGGCCCTGTAGGTGATGCTCTCGCCCGCGGCCCGCGCGCCGGACGTCGCCAGCGGTAGGGTGAGGGCGAGGAGGGCGGCGAATCCGGTTCTGGCAAGGCGTGTCATCGTACGCTCCGCTGCAGCACGGCCCCCGAGCGGGGCCACGTGTCGCAAGATAGGGGGCGGCGCCGCGCCGGTCATCGGGTTACTGGTCATCCTGGGATAAAGGTCCGGCCGCACGCGCCGGTGGGGGCGCAATGGCGATCATGGACGCGGGCGCCCCGGCGAGCGGGCATGGGCGGGAGATCACCGCTCGGGGAATCGTCCTCGGCGCCCTGATCACGATCGTGTTCATGGCCGCCAACATCTATCTCGGCCTCAAGACCGGGATGACGTTCTCGTCCTCGATCCCGGCGGCTTTGATCTCGATGGGTGCGCTTCGCCTCGTCGGCGGCGCCGGCATCCTCGAGAACAACATCGTCCAGACCCAGGCCTCGGCGGCCGGCACCCTGTGCAACGTCATCCTGGTGCTGCCGGGCCTCGTCCTGATCGGCCATTGGCACGGCTTCCCGTTCTGGGAAACGAGCCTGGTCTGCCTGATCGGCGGCTGGCTCGGCGTGGCGTTCTCGATCCCCCTGCGCCGGGCGCTGGTCTCGGGCAGCGACCTGCCGTACCCCGAGGGGGTCGCCGCCGCCGAGGTGCTGCGCGCCGGCCATTCCGAGACCGGCGAGCGCGGGCTGACGACGCTGCTCGCCGCCGCGGCCGGCTCCGGCCTCGTCGCCTTTGCGACCAGCGGCCTGCGCATCCTGGCCGACGGCGTGCTCACGGCGTTCAGTTTCGGCGGCGCCGTGTTCAGCATCGGCAGCGGATTCTCCCTGGCACTCGTCGGGGTCGGCTACCTGGTCGGGATCGGGGCGTGCCTCGCTTTGCTCACCGGCGTGGTGATCGCCTGGGGCATCATGGTCCCGGTTCTCACCGCCCTGACGCCCCAGCCGGGCCTCACCCCCGGGGAGGCCGCGCAGGCGGTCTGGTCGGGACAGGTCCGGCTCGTCGGCGCCGGGATCATCGCGGTCGGCGGGTTCTCGACCGTCGCGACGCTCGTCCGGCCGATCGCCCGCAGCATCCGGTCGGCGCTGGCGGCCGGCGATCCGGCCCGGGCCGCCGTCCGGCAGGACCGCGACCTGCCGCTGCCCCTGGTCGGCGGGGTGGCGCTGGCGCTCTGCCTGCCGCTCGGCGCCCTGTTTGCCGGCTTCGCAGCCGATCTCGGCATCGCCGGCCCGATGCTCGTCGCCGTGGTGGCGGCCGGCCTGCTGTTCTGCCTGGTCTTCGGCGCCGCCATGGCGGCGGTCTGCGGCTACCTCGCGGGCCTGCTCGGCTCCTCGACCAGCCCGATCTCCGGGATCGGCATCCTCACCGCCATGGTCGGCGCCGCCCTGCTGCCGCTGGTCCTCGGGCCGGCCGAGAGCCCTGAGGCGCGGCGCGTCACCGTCGCGCTGGTCCTGCTCGCCGCCTCGGTGATCATCACCGCCTGCTCCATCGCCAACGACAACCTGCAGGACCTGAAGACCGGCCAGATCGTCGACGCCACGCCCTGGCGCCAGCAGCTGGTGCTGATCGTCGGCGTCGCGGTCGGCTCGCTGGTGATCGTGCCGCTGCTGTCGCTGCTCTACGGCGCCTACGGCTTCGTCGGCTCGCTGCCCCGCCCGGGCATGGACCCGGCTCTGGCGCTCACCGTGCCGCAGGCCTCGCTGGTCACCCAGATCGCCGACGGCATCGTGGCCCGGACCCTGCCCTGGCCGATGCTGCTAATCGGCTGCGCCCTCGGGGCGGTCATGGTCGGCCTGGAGGTCGCGCTGAAGCGGCGGGCGTTCAGCTTTCCCGCACTCACCGTCGGCATCGGCATGTACCTGCCGCTCTCCGTCGAGATGACGATCGGGCTCGGCGGCCTCCTCGGCTTCCTGTGCCTGCGCGCCCTGCGCCGCAGCGGCGCCGATCCCGAAACCCTGGAGGCCGCCCGCCGCCGCGGCGTGCTGATCGCCTCCGGTTTTCTGGTCGGTGAGAGCTTCGTCGGAATCGGCCTGACCGCGATCGACGCGGCCTCCGGCCGGTCCTCGACCCTCAGCCTGGTCGGCCCGGATTTCGCCCAGACCGCGACCTGGCTGGGTGGCGCGGTGTTTGTCGGGGGATTCTTCGCGGCGATGCGGTTCATCCGCGGTCCCTTCGCAGACCCTGCGCAGAGAAGACCCGTCGGGACCCCCAAATTCCGCGCAGAGAACCGTTGACAGCCCGCGCCCGGCCTCCCTATACCCCGGCCGCTGGTCGCTGCCTTCCGGGGCACGCGCGGCTTGTGGCGGGGTAGCTCAGCTGGTTAGAGCAGAGGAATCATAATCCTTGTGTCGGGGGTTCAAATCCCTCCCTCGCTACCAAAGTTTTCGAAGCCCCGCCCCATGTCGAGCGGGGCTTTTTCATGCCGGCACGCGAGATCCGCGCAGCGTCACGCTCGCCGCGAGGATGACCGAGCGTAATTCGGCCGGCCGGACCGGCTTTGACAGGATCGGGACATCCGTCCTGGCGAGATCCTCCTGCACGCGCCCCGCATCGTGGCCGCTGATGACGACCACGGGCACGTCCCGCCCCAAGGCCTCCTGCACCGCCGCGATGCACTCTGTCCCGGTCACGCCGTTACCGAGTTCGAAATCGGTGATGAGAAGGTCGGTTGCGGTGATGGTCTTCGGGATCGTCGGTTCCGGCTGGACCTGACATCCCCAGCGCCGGAGCAGGTCGGCGGTCGCGGCCAAGACGGCCTCGTCATCCTCGACCAGCAGGACCCGCAACCCGTTGACGGATGCCGCCGGATCGAGCGCGGGCTTGCGGCTCGCCTCGGCCGGTTTGCCGACGATCGGCAGCGGCCCGAAGGTCACGCAGGTGCCGTGGAGCTGGACGGAGCGAAGCCTGAGCTCCAGATCCAGGAGTTCGCAGAGACGGCGCACGATGGGCAGGCCGAGACCGACGCCGTCGATGTCTTTGTCGCCCCGCTGGCGAACCCGATAGAACTCGTCGAACACCTTCGTTTGATGCTCCGGCGCGATGCCCGGGCCGCGATCATAGACCTGGACGGCGAGCCCGCCCTTACGCCGACGGCAGGCGATCAGGATCGGTCGTCCGGGCGCGTATTTGATCGCGTTGTTGACGATGTTCTGCAGCATCGTCGTGAACAAGGCGCGGTCGGTCTCCACGATCGCGCGGCATCCGCGGCTGCGCAGTTCGGTCCCCGTACGCTGAGCGGCCTCCGAATTCTGCCGCAGCACATCCTCGATGATGTCATCGATCGCGACGGGTTCGATCCGGGGCTGGACCTTGCCGCTGTCGAGGGTCGAGACATCCAGCAAGGACTTGAACAGTCGCGACACGCTCTGCAAGGACCGGTCGATATTGTCGACCATCTGGAGTTCCTTGGCGCCGAGATTGGCATCGCGCAGGCAGGCGGTGAACAGGCTGATCGCGTGGATCGGCTGGCGTAGATCGTGGCTCGCCTGCCCGAGGAAGCGCGACTTGGCGAGGTTCGCCTCCTGCTCCCGCTGGTAGGCGCCGCGCAAACGTTTGAGCAGGATGTAGATGTAGTTCGGCACCAGAAGGGTGATGATGAACAGCGTCACGACCAGGAACGGGTTCTGCCGCCAGTAGGCGCTGAAGAACGTCGTCACCGCCATCGAGGCGAGCGCCAGCCCGGTGGTGATCTTGAGGTCGGTCTGACCGTGGCGCAGGCCATTGCCGACGATGATCCGGAGCACGATCACGTAGAGCGGCACGAACGGCGCGCCGCCGATCGCCATGGCATAGGTGATGCCGGCGAAATCGAGGCTGGTGGTGACGGTGCGTCGCAATCGGTTCTCGCCCGGGTGATGCGAGATCCACCAATACATCCCGACGGACAGAACCAAGTGGATCGGCACCAGATAGACGATCAGATACGTTTCCGGCGGCGCATAGCCGAGAAGGATCTGTGGAACGAGGTACAGGCACACGGATCCCATGGAGACGATGCGGATGAGTGCTTGCGCCGTCTCGTCGTCGGCGTTGCCGCCGCGATTGCGTCTTGCGGTCGTCATGGCACGATCAGGGGGTGCGGATAACGGATCCGGCCTTCGATCGGGGCCTTCCCTGAACCTCGCCGCAAGCCTGGTCCAGTTCGGCCGTCGGGCTGTCAAAGGTCCTTGCCAAGGCTGCATCGAAGCCGTCCGGTGTTTGCCGGGCCTCGCCGATCGCAGCCTTCTGCCGTCGCGTCGGATCCTGAAGCGGCGCTGCAGGACAGCCACCGCGGAGTACGGCCGCGACATGCATCCGGCCGCCGATCGCGACCCTGTTCGCCGGTTCTACGAAAACCCTGATGGCATGACCACGTGTTTCCAGAACAAACATCAACGCAAAATTGTCTTGTGTACCATGACTTGCAGTGCGTTCTGATGATTGTTAATAAAATGATCTTAATAATTAGGCGCATTAAACAAACAAAGCGCCGATCCCGCCAAATAATGGGGCCGCGTGACGCCCAATGATTGCGACAGGTTCCGGGACCGGGTCGCTGGCTCACACGGCTGCCATTGTCATCGGGCCATCCGTATCAACGGTAGGTGCCGGATGCCTCGTCGAACCGGTAGACCCGGGCATCGCGTTCCGATGCCGGCCGGACTTTGCCGTCCGGGCCGGCCAAGGTTCCGGTCAGCGTGACGCGGATCGGCGGCCACGCGGTGGGTCTGGCCGGATCCTCCGGAAGGATCTCGAGACGGCCCGTGCTCTTGCCCATCTGGCAGGGTTGGTCGCCATCGGGCTCATCGCAGGCGGCACTCTCGTCGGAACCGGCCTCCACCTCACCGGCCAGTGTCCACCGCAGTGGCGTTTCCCTGAAGTGCAGCAGGAGGAACGCGAAGCTGCGTGAGCCTGCGGACCCGTAAGAGGTCAGGCGCACCCCCATCATCACACGCCCGCCGCTCACGGCCCGGACGACCGCCCCCCGGCCTTCGTCGATGTCCGGAGCGTCACCGTTCCTGTTGCCGGTACCGACTTGCCCGACCTGAAGCTGAACGCCCTTCAGACGCCAGCGCGTGTCCTCGAGCGCAAAGGTCGCGGTGGCGACCGTCCGTGTATTGGGTGTGTCCGGGTCCTCGCCGGGCGCGGGTAGCGTCGCGAACCCGGTGAACCACCGTCCGGTCTCCGTAGAGAATGCGGCGCCGTACCAGAACTCCGCCGAACGGCCGTCCTTGGCCCGGCAGGTCCTGGTGTCCTGGCTTGCGGGCCGCCCGCAGATTGCCGCCAGCACGGTCTCATTCGCGGGCGCGACGATGTCCGGGGCAGCTCGGGAAGGCGACACAATCGATGCCGCGGCCAGAGCCAGCCCCAGGACCATCAATCTGCGCAGTCGGGTCGAACGCCCGATAAGACCGCCATATCGCCTCATGGCGCCCTGCATAGCCAGAGACAAGGCCAAGCTTAAACTAGGACACCTGTACTACGAGCCCCGGACCGGGGGGGGGGTCGGATCGGACTGCCGTTGCGCATCGTGCCGTGCGGAGATCGGAAAAGCCGTCTGCAGGGGAATCGACTTTATTACCCGCACAGACCGGCATTGGCGGCTTTGGCCGCCGCTGCGGATCGGGAGCTGACATCGAGCGCCCGCAGGAGCGCCGAGACGTGGATCCGGACCGTGAACGGTGAGATGTTCAGCTCCCGGGCAATCTCCTTGTTGGTGCGGCCCAGGGCGACGAGGCGCAGGACATCCTGTTGGCGCTGCGTCAGGCAAGGCAGGGTGCAACGGGGCGCCGCGAGAACCGGAGCGGGGTTTCGTTCGATGACGAAGGCTCCGTCGCGAATCGCCGCGATCGACGTCGCGATATCTGCCGCCGGCACCGACTTGCCGATGAATCCATCGGCGCCTGCGGCCATCACCGCCTCGATCGCGTCGTCGTCCTCGATCATCGAGACGATGATGATGGAGGCCTTCGGGAACTCCGTGCGCAGGGCCCCGATGGAATGCCGGGGATCCAGTCCGGGAAACAGCAGGTCGAGGAAGAAGACCTGGGGCGGCGGGCCGGCGCGCGACAGCGCCCGAACATCGTCCATCGTGGCCGCCTCGTGGATCGTCGCCTGCGGGTAGAGCCGTTCGGCGATATGCCTCAACCCCTCGCGGAACAGGGGATGATCATCGGCGACGACGATTCGTTCTCTCGCCCAGCCGGTCATCCAACTCCCGATCGTCACATACGCTTGGGTGCAGTCCCGGACGGGACAGTCCGACCTTTAATGCCAAGCTGGCGGCTCGGGCAGTCATGGCCAAAACCCTAGTCCAAATGCACTAGTAGACCGGTTTTGGTCGCCTGCCTAGAAGCAGTTTCCCGCAGCGTTCAGGCATTTGCGGGATCATTCGAAATCTCTGGAAACTGAAGCGCGCTATTCCGGCAATCGAAAGCGTAAACTTTTCGAAGTCTTTACGCCCAACAACGTTCAGGAACCGGACGGATGTCGAACATTGAGCATCAGGCTCAGGCGCAGAACAAGATTGCCGGCCAGAAGGCGCCCGCGTCCGCTGGGGCTCCGGCCAAGCCGCCGCTTTCGCCGAGTGTGATCGCCATCGCCGGAGGCATCGTAGCCGCTGGTGCGATTGCGGGGATCCTGCTCCTGGGCGGCGGCGAGAAGGTCGGCACGCCCGAGCGGCCTGCTCTCAGCCTGATCAAGAAGTCCGATATCGATAAGGCTGCCGACACGCTGGCGCCCGAGGAGAAGGACAAGATCGTATCCGAGGCCAAGGCCTGCCAGGCGCCCCTCGCCAACATGCGCATCTCGAAAACCACAGCCGACGCCGGCGGCGTGGTCCGCATCCGGGCGGGAAACTACCTCTCGCCGGCATTCAACGTGGCCGATGGGCCGATCAACGTCGCGGTGCCGTTCCCGGGCCCCTACGAGGCCGGCAAGGGCGAGGTCGTCATCGAAGGCGCGGCCAAGGACGTGTTCGTCGAGTTCACGCCCGGCCTGAAGATCGACACGACCGCGGGCGTCCGGCGGGTTCCGGTCTTCTGGGACACCAGCAAGCCGTGCGGGGGCTGAGGGATGTCGAAGCAGGCCATCATCCCGTTCGTCATCTCCGGACTTGTCGTCGCCGTCCTGACGCCGCTGCTTCTGAGCACCGATTACGGCCCGGTCGCCTGGTGGAACGCCGCCGGAACGGAGATGAGATGGCGGGCCGCGATCGGGATCGCCGTCGGCCTGTTCGCTGCGCTCGGCCTCCTGGCGACCGCGACCGCGGCCCGCAAAGCCGAGGCCGCCCTCGGTCAGCCGGCCGGCGGGATCATGAGCCTGCCACGCCTGATCCTCGCGCCGCGCCGTGTCGTGGAGCCGCGCTCGCCCGAGGACGTCATCGCCACCCTCGAGGGCATGGTCGGGCTCGCACCGGTCAAGCGCGAGGTGAATGCCCTGATCGCCCGGCTCGAAGTCGAGCAGCGCCGGCGTGCGGAAGGCCTACCAGTTTCGGCGATCAGCCAGCACATGATTTTCACCGGGCCTCCCGGTGTCGGCAAGACCGAGGTCGCCCGGGCGATCGGCGAGATCTTTCGCGCCCTCGAAGTCCTGCGCCGGGGCCATCTCGTCGAGGTCGATCGGGCCGGGCTGGTGGCGGGCTATGTCGGGCAGACCGCGGCCAAGACCCTGGAGAAATGCCAGGAGGCGCTCGACGGCATCCTGTTCATCGACGAGGCCTACACGCTCGCCGGCGGGGGCGGCGGCAACGACTTCGGCAAGGAAGCGATCGACACCCTCCTCAAGTTCATGGAGGACCATCGCGACCGGATCATCGTGATCGTGGCTGGCTACACGAACGATATGCGCCGGTTCATCGACACGAATCCGGGGCTCGCCGGGCGCTTCACCAAGACGATCGAGTTCCCGCCCTACAGCCCGAAGGATCTGTGCGAGATCCTGAAACGGATGGCGGCCCGCCAGCACTTCGCCCTGCCCGACGGGTTCGAGGCGGCGCTGACGCCCTGGCTCGCGCAACGCGCCCGCGCCGAGGATT
Source organism: Methylobacterium sp. GXF4 (assembly GCF_000272495.1). NCBI lineage: Bacteria > Pseudomonadati > Pseudomonadota > Alphaproteobacteria > Hyphomicrobiales > Methylobacteriaceae > Methylobacterium > Methylobacterium sp. GXF4. The sequence goes on from NZ_AKFK01000070.1 coordinate 101,130, forward strand.
GGTCGAATGCCCGCGAGATGCGCACGCTCCTGGAGAAAGCCCGCGAGGCCCAGGCGGCCCGCGTCGCCGTTCAGGGCGGCGACCTGAGCCGTCTCGAGATCGTCGATCTGCTCCGCGCGACGGGTGAAGACGCCTGAGGACGAGGCCCCCCCGAACCGCGCAACGCTGCGCCCGCCCAGCATCAAGGCTCGTCAACCCCCATGGAACGCCTCGACAAGCATCCTGCGGCCGTCTTCCTGGTGATCGCCGGCGGCGCGACCGCCCTCCTTCTGGCCCTGCGGCCGGACCTGCTCGGCCCGCTCATGGCGACGCCCTCGGCGCTGCTGCGCAACGGCCTGATCCTCGGTGGTCTCGCGACGGGGCTGCTGGCGGCGAGCTACATCCCGGCCCGCATCGAGAACATGCGGCGGGCGCTGGACCAGGCCCGGGCGAGCCGGAAGATCCGGCCGATCCAGTTCGTGGATGACGGGGCGGCGGTGGAGAAGAAGGATCTTCTCGCCACGGCGCTCGCGACCCTGGACGGCATGGTCGGCCTGGCGCCGGTGAAGCTGGAGGTCAAGGGCGTCATCGCCCGGATGCAGGTCGAGCAGCAGCGCCGCGCCCAGAACCTCCCGGTGGCGGCGATGAGCCAGCACATGGTGTTCACCGGGCCACCGGGCGTCGGCAAGACCGAGGTGGCGCGCGTGCTCGGGACCGTTTTCAAGGCGTTGAAGGTGCTGCGTAAGGGACATCTGGTCGAGGTTGACCGCGCCGGCCTGGTGGCGGGCTATGCCGGCCAGACCGCGATCAAGACCCTGGAGCGCTGCAAGGAGGCGCTCGACGGGATCCTATTCATCGACGAAGCCTACGCCCTGGCGCCGGGCGGCGGGGGCGGCAGCGACTTCGGCAAGGAGGCGATCGACACCCTCCTCAAGTTCATGGAGGACAATCGCGACCGGATCATCGTGATCGTCGCCGGCTACACCAACGACATGCGCCGGTTCATCGATACGAATCCCGGTCTGGCGAGTCGCTTCACCAAGACGATCGAGTTCCCGCCCTACAGCCCACCCGAACTCGCCGAGATCCTGAAGCGGATGGCCGGGAGCCAGGGCTTCGTCCTGCCGGACGGATTCCAGAAGGAGCTGATCCCCTATGTCGGCGCGCGGTCCAAGGCCGAGGACTGGGCCAATGCCCGCGAGATGCGCACGGTACTGGAAAAGGCCCGCCAGGCGCAGGCGATGCGCCTGGCGGCCAATCCAGGCGGCGACATCAACCGGCTCGAACTGTCCGACATCGCCGCGGCGCTGGGCCGTCAGGCGGCGGGCGCGGTCGACATGGACGAAGCTCGGAAGGTCATCGCGCGTCTGGACGCGATGATCGGGCTCGCCCCGGTCAAGCAGCAGGTCAAGACCGTGGTGGCGCGGGTCTTGGTGGATGCCAAGCGGCGCGCGGAGGGCATCGAGGTCGGCGCGGTCAGCCAGCACATGGTGTTCACCGGACCGCCCGGCGTCGGCAAGACCGAGGTCGCCCGCATCATGGGCGACATCTTCAAGGCCCTCGGTGTCCTCCGGAAAGGCCACGTGGTCGAGGTCGACCGCGCCGGCCTTGTGGCGGGCTATGTCGGCCAGACCGCGACCCGGACGCTGGAGCGCTGCAAGGAGGCGCTCGACGGCATCATGTTCATCGACGAGGCCTACACCCTGGCCGCCGGCGGCGGGGGCGGCAGCGAC
>NZ_AKFK01000071.1:0-71066 GCF_000272495.1 Methylobacterium sp. GXF4
TCGCCGATCTTGGCGACGCTCTTCGTGAGCGCGGTGACGAGTGCGGCCGTGTGGTCCGCCTCGCCCACCGCGGTCCGGGCCAGATCGGCCGAGCCCGAGACCTGACGGCCGATCTCCTGCACCGAGGCACCCAGCTCCTCGGCGGCCGCCGCCACCGTGTTCACGTTGGACGCGGCCTGCTCGGCGGCGGCCGCGACGGTGGTCGAGCGTTCCGCCGTATCGGCGGCGGTGGACGCCATGGTCTGCGCGGTGGCCTGCAACGCCCCGGCCGAGGTCGAGAGCGTACCGACGATTCCGCTGGTGGCCTGCTCGAACACGTCGGCCATCTGGTGCATCGCCCCGCGGCGCTGCTCCTCGGCGACACGCCGGGCCTCCGCGGTTTCCGCCTCCAGGGCCTTGGTCCGGATCAGGTTGTCCTTGAACACCTGCACGGCCCCGGCCATGGAGCCGAGCTCGTCCCGGCGATCGAGGCCGGGCACCTCCGTCCCGAGCTCTCCGTCGGCGAGGCGCCGCATGGCCGCCGCCAGGCCGACGATCCGCCGGACGACGCGGAACTGCACGATCAGGATTGCCAGCACGGCCAATCCGGCAGCGAACACGATCGCCGTGACGGCGATGGCGAGGTCCTGGCTGGCTTCGGCGGCGGCCGCCCGCGCCTTGTCAACGGCAGAGCCGATGACCGCGGCCGCCGCCTCCGAGACCGCCTTCTGGCGGCTGAAGATCCCTGCATCCCAGTCCGCGCTCGGAACCGAGATCTTGCGGCCGGCCGCGAAATCGGCCGCGACCGACGCCTGGACCTGGACCCATTGCGGATTGGCGTGGGCCGCCTTCGCGCGGGCATAGGCCTCCTTCACGGCGGCGTCGAAATCTCCGATCGCGATGACGCGCTCGGCGACCCGCCAGGCCGTGAGGGTCTCCGTCTCGGCGGCATTCAACCGGACCGCATCCGCGGGCGTGGGGACACGACCGCTGGCCATGATCTCGCCGACCAGGGACGCGGTCCGGCCGCTGCTCGTCCGTGAGAGCCACGTCGCCGCCCGGGCATCGATGAAGCTGCCGAAGGCGGGGTCGAGCGCCTGGATCGTCCGTTCGGTCATGTCGGATGCGGCTTCGAGCTCGGCCAGGAAGCGGTCGCAGAGCTCGTCCAGCTTGATGCCCAGGGCCCGGTCCCGCGCCGCGACGGGCACATTGAACGCCGCGTCCACGGCCGGACGCAACCGCCGCCACGCGTCCACGAGACCCTGGAGGTCGATGCCCTTGGCCTTGAGGGCGCCGTCGCGCACGTCGCCCAGCTCGGCCAGGGCCGCGTTGACGGCCGTGTCGAACGCGGTGCGCCCCTCGAGGGCGGTCTGCCGGTGGAGGCGGAGGGCATCGGCTTCATCCAGAAGCGCGATCTTGGTCCATCCGCGCTCGGTCCGAAGCTGGTTGAGGCTGGCGAAGAGGTCGCGGTCGATCGCCATGTGCTGGGCGACCTGCGTCGCAATATCGGATTTCCTCCTGTTTCCACCGACCTGCAGGGCGGCCAGGACGATAGCCAGAAGACCGACAAGCGAGACGATCGCCATGAGAAGCATGCGAATCGTTATTCTAGGCATGGTCGGCCGTCCGTCTCAGTAGATACCTTCGTATAAATCTAAGCTTATCTCATGTCTAGAATTTTGTGATCCAACTTTATTTTCAACATCCGATAGTAATGATCGCCATATCGCAAAAACTTATCACTACGCCAATCGAGATACAACTTCATATAGAAACGCATCCGGGTAACCGGCATCCATGATTGATCGGATGGGGGCTGGAAACTTGTCGTCCGAGAGTCGGGCCGGGCTTTTCGCCCACCCTTGCTCTGCGATCCGGCGTCGCCGGGAACCCGCGCGGGACCAAGCCGGATCCGGGCGGCCCACCTTCGGGCGTGCGAAAGCGCGCGGCAAAGCGGGCGATGACGGCTCGAAGCGGTGCCGGATGCACGGGGCTCCCCCTGCCCCGCTACGATCCGGGCCTCCCGCTCGGCAGCCCATGCCGGAGATGACCGAACCGCTCGAGCGATCCCGGCCAAGCCCCGGGAGGCGTAAGCATCGCGCTCCGTGCAAGCCGGTGGACCGCCGCCTCAGCGCAGTCGCGCGTGCCAATCCCTCAGCGCGGCCAGCGTCACCACCCGGTCCGGCCATTCCAGCCCGGCCAGGTGCCGGTGCGGGTGACCGGGCTCGCCGAGGTCGGAGAGTGCCGAGAAGGCGCCGTCGAGCCGATGGCTGTCGGTGTAGCGGCTTCGGGTCGCCAGGACCGGCAGGCCGGCGGCGCGGGCCGAGGCGATGCCGGGGGCGGAATCCTCGAAGGCCACCGACTCCGAGGCCGGCACGCCGAGCCGGTCGAGCGCCAGCAGGAAGACGTCGGGGGCGGGCTTCTTGCGGTCGGCCTCGTCGCCGGCCGCGATCACCGCGAAGGGCGCATCGGAGGCCGGAAAGTTCGCCGCCAGCAGCCGATCGACATTCGGCCGGCTGGTGGTGGTGGCGATGGCCAGCCGCAGGCCGCCAGCCCGGGCCTCGGCGATGAGCCGGGCGATCCCTGGGCGCAGGGGCAGCCCGGTCTCGGCCATCAGGTCGCCATACGCGATCGTCTTGCGGGCATGGATCTCGGGCGCCTGCGCGTGGAAGGACGCGGCCTCGCCGGGATGGCGCGTATCGATGTAGTGGCTGAGCCGCTCCTTGCCGCCCATCACGGTGAGCAGGTCGGCGTAGAGCGCCGGGTCCCAGCGCCAGGGCAGGTCCAGCGCCGCGAAGGCGCGGTTGAAGGCCTGCCGGTGCAGGTCCTCGGTCTCGGCCAGCGTGCCGTCGACGTCGAAGATCAGCGCCCTCAGCACGAGAGGTCGCGGCCGGAGGCGCCCTCCGCGCCGGCCCGGATCGCCGCGATGCGCTCCGCATAGGCGTCGGGACCGCCGCTGAAGACCGCGTTGCCGGCCACGAACGTGTCGGCGCCGGCGCGGCTCGCCGCCTTCACGGTCTCGGCGTCGATGCCGCCATCGACCTGGATGCGGATGTCGCGCCCGGCCACCATGGCGCGGATCCGCGCCACGCTCTCCATGGTGCTTTTTAGGAATTTCTGCCCGCCGAAGCCGGGATTGACGGTCATCACCAGCACGAGATCGACCATGTCGAGCACCGGCTCGACCAGGGCGGCGGGGGTGCCGGGATTGATCGCCACGCCGGCGCGCTTGCCGAGGTCGCGGATGGTCTGGAGCGAGCGGTGGATATGCGGCCCGGCCTCGGCATGGACCGTGATCCCGTCGGCCCCGGCCTCCGCAAAGGCCGCGAGATACGGGTCGGCCGGCGCGATCATCAGGTGCACGTCGAAGAATTTTTGCGTGTGCGGGCGCAATGCCTTCACCACCGGGGGGCCGAAGGTGATGTTGGGCACGAAGTGGCCATCCATCACGTCGAGATGGATCCAGTCGGCCCCGGCCGCGTCCACCGCGCGGGTCTCCTCCGCGAGGCGGGCGAAATCGGCGGACAGGATCGACGGGGCGATGACGGGAGGGAGCATGGGATATCCGGGATCGGGCGTGCGCGCATACAGGCCGACAGGGTTCGCCCCGTTTACGTCGCCTCGCCGGCGGTTCCTACCCCCGCGTTTGGCCCTGCCGGATGAGCGCGATGGCGGTCTTCGCTGCCAGCGTCAGGGGCTCGGGCGGTGCCTCCAGGGCGAACCAGTCCAGGCCGTCGTGCTTGTCCGGCTCGATCCCGATGCCGAGTTCCTCGGCGACCTCGCGCTTCACCGCGTCGGCCACGGGCTCGAACAGGTCGACCTTCCCACCCGCCAGCCCCCAATGCCCGACCTCCGGCTCGGCTCTGTCGGTAGCCAGGATCGTCATTGCGAGCGCAGCGAAGCAACCCAGTGATCCGCCACGTCTTGGGAGCGCACGCTGCCCTGGGTTGCTTCGCTGCGCTCGCAATGACGGCGGGGAATGATTGGCTGAGGGACCGGTGCAGGACCAAGGGCAAGTTGCATGGCTCCGTCATTCCGAAACGATGGAGGCGAGCCCCACTCCCTGCAATCAGGGAGGCCCCATCCCAGAAAATCACGCCAGACGGCGGCGGCGTTCCACGAGTTGCATGATCATCGGCGTCAGGATCAGCTGCATGGCCAGATCGAGCTTGCCGCCCGGGATCACGATGGAATTCGCCCGGCTCATGAAGCTGTCGTGGATCATCGACACGAGATAGGAGAAGTCGATCCCCTTCGGATCCTTGAACCGGATCACCACCATCGATTCGTCGGCGGTGGGGATCCAGCGGGCGATGAACGGGTTCGAGGTATCGACGGTGGGAACCCGCTGGAAGTTGATGTCCGTGAACGAGAATTGCGGGCAGATGGTCTGCACGTAATCGGGCATCCGGCGCAGGATCACGTCGGTCACCGCATCCGTGGAATAGCCCCGGAACGAGCGGTCCCGGTGCAGCTTCTGGATCCATTCGAGGTTGATCACCGGCACGACGCCGATCTTCAGGTCGGCGTAGCGGGCGATGTCGACATCCGGGTCGGCCACGCAGCCGTGCAGCCCCTCGTAGAACAGCAGGTCGGAATCCGGCGGGAACGCCTCCCAGGGGGAGAAGCTGCCCTCCGGGATGCCGTAGGCCCGGGCGTCGTGCTGGTCGTGGGCGTAGTGGCGGGTCCGACCGGTGCCGCTCTCGGCGTAGCTGCGGAACACCGCCTCCAGCTCGGGCAGCAGGTTCGCCCGGGGCGCGAAATGCGACAGCGTCGGCTCGCGCGCCATCATGGCCCGCATCGTGTCCCGGTCGAAGGCGTGGAAGCCGTCGCCCTCGATGAACACCGCGCGCACGTCCTCCCGGCGGAAGATCTGCTCGAAGGTGTTGCGCACCGAGGTCGTGCCGGCCCCGGAGGAGCCGGTCACCGAGATAATGGGGTGCCGCGCCGACATGGTTTTGGACTTCGCGTTGCGTCTACGACCGCATCAGCCCGCGCTGGCCGAACAGCGGCGAGCGGCCGGCATCGGGCTTGCCGCCGGCATAGTAGGTGGCCACGCAATCGACCTCCTCGGTGGAGCCGCAGACCAGGGGCGCGCGCTCGTGGATCCCGGTGGCCACCAGGTCGAGGATGCGGGTCTGGCCGTCCGTCGCCGCCCCGCCGGCCTGCTCGACCAGCATCGCCACCGGGGCGACCTCGTAGAGCAGCCGCAGGCGGCCGCGGGCGTAGTTCTTGCGGGCGTCGCCCGGATACAGGAACACGCCGCCCCGGGTCAGCACGCGCTGGATGTCGGCCACCAGCGAGGCGAGCCAGCGCATGTTGTAATCCTTGTCGCGCGGCCCCTCGGTGCCGCGCTGGCAATCCTCGATATAGGCCTTCACCGGGGCGTCCCAGTGCCGGGCGTTGGAGGCGTTGATCGCGTATTCCTTGGCCGAGGCCGGGACCGACATGGCCGGGCTGGTCAGGCGGAACACGCCCTCGGCGCGGTCGAGGACGTAGGATTGCGTGCCGTCGCCCAGGGTCAGGATCAGCGCGGTGGCCGGGCCGTAAGTCACGAAGCCGGCGGCGATCTGGGCGGTGCCGGGGGTCGTGAACGAGGCCAGCGGGTTGGCCGGATCCTTGATCGACGGGCGGATGCCGAAGATCATCCCCACCGCCATGTTGACGCCGATGTTGGACGAGCCGTCGAGCGGGTCGATGGCCACCGCCAGCGGCGCGTCCGGGTTCAGCCGCATCACCTCCTCGGCCTCCTCGGAGGCGACCTCGGCCACGGGGGCGCCCTGCAGGGCGGCGGTCACGCTCTCGTGCGCGATCACGTCGAGCGCCTTCTGCACGTCGCCGTCGCTGTTGTGATCGCCCGCCGCCGCGAGGTCGCCGCCGAGCGCGCCGCGCCCGATCAGGGCGCTGATCTCCACCGCCGAGCCCGCGATCGCACGGATCACCGCGGCGGCATCCTTCAACGCCGGGTTGGCCTCGACCGCCTGCGCCAGGCAGGTCTCGAGAGGCGTCCCGATCGCTGCTGAAATTGCCATCGGCCTATCTCTCCTGCTGGGATCCCGCCTGCCGGGATCGCGCGTTCCGCGCCGGGTCTGTAGCGACCCCTCTATCACCATGATAGCGGGCGGCGCGCCCCGATCGACAAGAACCGGAGACGCCACGCTCAAGATTTCTGGGGGATCTTGTGTCATAGGACAAAAAAAACGAGACCTCCGCCATGCGCAATCTCTCCCTCAAGCAGCTCCAGGCGGTGGCGGCGGTGGCCCGCCTGGGTACCATGACCCGGGCGGCCCAGGAGCTGAACGTCACCTCGGCCGCGCTCTACGCGCGCATCCGGCAGCTCGAGGAGGAGGCCGGCCTGCTGCTGTTCGACCGGACGCCGGGCGGCCTCAAGCCCACCGATGCCGGCCGCGAGATGCTCTGGGCGATCGACAGCATCAACACCGTGCTGGAGACCTGCACCGACCGGCTGCGGACCCTGCGCGGCGCGGAAGGCGGGCGCGTCGCGCTCGGCGTCGTCTCGACGGCCAAGTACTTCGCGCCCCAGGTGATCGCCGGCTTCGTCAAGAAGCATCCGGGCGTCGAGATCAGCCTGTCGGTGCGCAACCGCGGCCAGACCGTCGAGGCCCTGCGCGGCTACGAGATCGACTTCGCCGTGATGGGCCGCCCGCCCCGGGACTTCCCGATCGAGGCCGCGACCTTCGGCCCGCACCCGCTGGTGCTGGTGGCCGCTCCCAGCCACCCGCTCGCCGGCCGGACCGGCCTGTCCCGCGAAGACCTGGCCGACCAGCCGTTCTTCTTCCGCGAAGAGGGCTCCGGCACGCGCACGGTCTTCGAGGAGTTCATGAGCGGCATCCTGGTCAAGCGCGCGCTCCTCGACATCGATACCGGCTCCAACGAGACGATCAAGCAATCGGTGATGGCCGGGCTCGGCATCGCGCTCCTGTCCGTGCATTCCGTGGCGGCCGAGGTCGAGAGCGGTCGCCTCGCCCTCCTCGACGTCAAGGGCCTGCCAATCCGGCGCGACTGGTACGCGGTGCGCCGGGCCGACAAGGTGCTGGGGCCGGCGGCCTCCGCGGTCTGGTCCTACCTGATGAGCGATGGCGCCCGCATGCTGCCGGGCGTGGCGCTACCGGACGCCGCCGGAGCCAAGGCATGAGCGCGGCCGGCATCGTCGTGGCCGGCGCCGGCCAGGCGGGCTTCCAGCTGGCCGCCTCCCTGCGCGAGGGTGGCTTCCGGGACCCGATCACCCTGGTCGGCGACGAGACCGCCCTGCCCTACCAGCGGCCGCCCCTGTCCAAGGCCTATCTCGCCGGCAAGACCGACGCGGAGGGCCTGTTCCTGCGCCAGCCCGGCTTCTTCGCCGAGCACGCCATCGCCCACCGGCCGGGGATCCGGGCCGTCGCGATCGACCGGGCCGGGCGGCGCCTGCATCTCTCGGACGGCCAGAGCCTCGCCTACGACCACCTCGTTCTGGCCACCGGCGCCCGCAACCGGCCGCTGCCGGTGCCGGGGGCCGATTTCCCGAATGTGCGCCAATTGCGCGGGCTCGCAGATGCCGACGCGCTCCGGACGGCGCTCGGCGAGGCCAGGGCGATCGTGGTGATCGGCGCCGGCTTCATCGGGCTGGAATTCGCCGCCGTGGCCGCCGCCCGGGGCCTGTCGGTGACCGTCGTGGAGGCGGCCGACCGGCCGATGGCCCGGGCGGTCTCGCCGGAGATCGCGCAGTTCTTCCGCAGCGCCCATGAGGCGATGGGCGTGCGCTTCGCGTTCGGGGCCGGCGTGACCGCGGTCACCGGACGGGACGGCCGCGCCACCGGCATCACCCTGGCCGATGGAAGGGAGCTGCCCGCCGACTTCATCCTGATCGGCATCGGCGTGCTGCCGAACCGGGAGCTCGCCGCGGAGGCCGGACTTCCGGCGGAGGACGGGGTGCGGGTCGACGCGTTCCTGGCGACGCCCGATCCGGCGATCTCGGCGATCGGCGATTGCGTCCGCTTCCCGAGCCCGTTCGCCCACGGGCTCAGCCCCGACGGCACCGTGCGGATCGAGTCGGTGCAGAACGCCATCGACCAGGGTCGCTGCCTCGCCGCGCGCCTCAACGGCAAGCCGGCGGCCTACGGGGCGCTGCCGTGGTTCTGGAGCGACCAGGGCCCGCACAAGCTGCAGATCGCCGGCCTGTCCGGGCCCGGCGATACCAGCGTGGTCCGGGGCTCCGGCCCGGCATTCTCGGTGTTCCGCTTCCGGGACGGGGCCTTGAGCGCCGTGGAATCGGTCGACCGGGCCGCCGACCACATGATCGCCCGGCGCCTGCTGGCGGCGGGCACGCGGCTCACCCCCGAGCAGGCGGCCGATCCCGGCTTCGACCTCAAGGCGCTGGCGATGGCGCGGCCCTGACCGGCCCGGTCAATCCGAGAAGGCGATCTTCGGGCCCGGCCGCTGGAGAGCCGCCGCCGTGGCGATCCCGAGGGCCAGGATCGTGACCGCGCAGGTGGCGAGCGCCCCGAACTGCCCGAGCTGCAGCAGCGCCTGGCCCAGGACCGCGACCCCGAGCGCCTGACCGCAGAAGAACGAGAAGGCGTGCAGCGCCACCGCGGAGGCGCGGGCGGTCGGCGCGACCTCGGTCACCTGGGTCTGGAAGGTGTTGTGCAGCATGTAGAAGCCGAGCCCCATGGCGGTGAGCGCCGCGCAATCGACCTGCCAGCTTCCGGCCAGCCCGACCACGGTGAGCGCGGCGCCGCAGATCAGCCCGCCGCCGATCAGCATCCGGGGCATGCCGAGCAGCCGCACCAGCAGGCCGACCAGGGCCGAGTAGAGCAGGCCGCCGATGGCGAAGCCGGCGAGCACCAGGCCGGCCTCGCGCGGGCCGCCCTCACCGCGGGCCTCGATCAGCGGGGCGAGATGCGGGAACACGCCGAAGATCGCGATTGCCTCGATGAACACCGCCGAGAACAGGATCCGGGCGCGCGGATTGGCCAGGATGGTGCGGTAGCGCCGCACCGCCTGCCCGAAGGCCGGGCGGCGGGCGGGGGCGCGGCCGGTGCGGTCGAAGCCGAACACCGTCGCGGCGCAGGCGATGGCGGCGACCAGCGCGGTCACGGCGAACACGCCCCGCCAGCCGATCGCGACCTCGATCAGCCCCGCGAAGGTCGAGCCGGTGAGCTGCCCGAGGATCGCCGCCACCAGGAAGCGCCCGATCGCCACCTGCCGCCGGTCCATGGGCACCCGGTCGCCCAGCAGCGCCAGCGACAGCGGGATGCAGCCGCCCGCCGCCGCCCCCGCCAGCATCCGCAGGCCGAACAGGGCGCCGATATTGGGGGCCAGGCTGCACAGGACGAGGGCGCCCGCGAGCACCGCCAGGCAGACGCTCATCACCCGCTCCTTGCCGAGCGCGTCGCCCACCGGGCCGAGCACCGGCTGGATGAAGGCGTAGGGCAGCGCGAAGGCGGTGGAGAGCAGCGCCACCGTATGCGCGTCGCTGCCGAGGTCCCGGGCCAGCACGCCGACCAGGGGCTCGACCGAGCGCAGCGCGAAGGTGCTGCCGAACCCGGCGCAGGCCAGCACGACGATCAGGCGCGGGATCGAGCCGGCTGCCGGCTCCGGCGCGCGGGTCGCGGGCGGCGTGAGGGCCGGCTCTTGGCGGTCGAGCATAGGGCGGATTCGCAAGGCGGGCGGAACTCGATGCGGCATCGCATCTCCTTGGCCGAAGCGGAACCCCACCGGGATCAGTGCACGTAGAAGGCCGGGTCCGAATTGTCGCTCGGATGCTCGAACGCCCAGCGGAGCGCCGAGGACAGGGGGATGTTGTAGGTCAGCCCCCGCGGCGGCACCGGCTTGAGGAACCAGGTCTCGTAGATCGTCATGATCGCGGGGCTGCGGTAGAGATCCGCGGTGGCCTTATCGACCACCGCCTTGAAGGCCGGGTCGTCCCGGCGCAGCATGATCCCGTAGGGCTCCGGATCGGACAGGGTCTCCTGGCTGATCACGTAGGCCGCCGGATCCTTCGACTGGGCCGCCACGACGCTGAGTTGCACGTCGTCCATCACGAAGGCCGCCGCCCGGCCGGTCTCGACCATCAGGAAGGCTTCCGGCACATCCTTGGCGGCGATCACCGTGATGCCGAGCTTGCGCTCGTTGTTGGCCTTGATCAGCATCAGGATGTTGGTCGAGCCGGCCACCGACGAGACCACCTTGCCGCGCAGATCATCCAGGCTGGCGAACTTCTGGTCCTTCCGGGACACGAACCGGGTTGCCGTCAGGAAGTGGGTGTTGGTGAAGGCGACCTGCTTCTTGCGCTCCGCGTTGTTGGTCGTGGTGCCGCATTCGAGATCGGTGGTGTTGTTGGTCATCAGCGGGATGCGGGACGAGGAATTCACGAACTCCATCGCGACCTCGAGCCCCGGCATCTTCAATTCGCGCTTCACGGCATCGGCGATCGTCCGGCAGATATCGACCGCGAAGCCGACCACCTTCTGGTTCTGGTCCAGGTAGCTGAACGGCGGCGAGCTATCGCGCACGCCGAGCACGAGCCGGTTGCTGTCCTTGATCTTCTTGAGGGTGCCGGTCAGCGGGTCGGCCTGCGCCGCCGGGGGTAGGATCGCGAGCAGCACGGCGAGGATCGGGGTGAGCAGGCGCATGGGCTGGCGGGCTCCGGGATCGTGCATCGGGGCGCCGTCCGAGCTGGCCGGCGGGGTGCCCGACCGCGTGCCGGAACGGGCGCCCGTCCATCCCTCAGCAAGAGTCCGGCCGCGACAATGCCGAACGGTCGGCCGAAGACCCGTTTCCGATCACATCGGGCCGCCTGATGCCGGTTATCACCCGGATTCATCCGCGTGCAGCACCGGCAACGTCCGCAGGGCCGCGGTGGCGTAATCGAGGAAGGCGTTCACCCGGGCGGGCCGGAGCCCCTGGCTCGGGGTCACGAGCTGGACCGGCATCGGCGGCGGTTCGTGGGCCGCGAGCAGGCGCACGAGGCGACCGGCGGCGATGTCCTCGGCGGTCTGGTAAGAGAGCACCCGGGCGATGCCCCGGCCGGCTCGGGCCGCGATCAGCGCCGCCTCGATCTCGTTGACGATCAGCCGTGGTGCCAAGCGCACGCGGTTGGCCCCGAAGCGCCATTCGCGCAGATTGGCCCGGACCATGCCCAGGATCGTATCGTGGTCGCTCAAGTCGGCGGGCGTCCGGGGCGTGCCCCGCGCCGCGAGGTAGCTCGGGCTCGCCACTACGACCTCGCGCACCTGCCCGACGCGGCGCACGACGAGGCGGGATTCGGCCAGCTGCCCGATCCGCAGGGCGACGTCGATGCCCTCCTCCACCAGGTCGAGGTTGCGGTCGGCCAGCACCAGTTCGACCTGTGCCTCCGCGTAGGCGTCGAGGAAGCCCGACACGATCGGCGCGACATGCTTGCGCCCGAACAGGACCGGGGCCGTGACCCGCACCAGGCCGCGGACCGCGTCGCCCGCCGCGCCGGAGACGGCCGCCTCGTAGCCCGCAAGCAGGCTGCGCGCCCGCTCGGCCAGTTCGAGCCCCGCCGGGGTCGGGGCGAGGCGCCGGGTCGTGCGCTCCACCAGCCGGGTCCCGGCCCGCGTCTCCAGGCTCGCCAAGGCTCGGGTCGCGGCGGCGGCCGAGCGGCGCGACCGGCGCGCAGCCCCGGCGAGGCTGCCGACATCGATGATCGCGACGAAGAGGGCGAGCTCGTCCAGCCGGTCCATGGATCATTTTACAAGGTGAAATTCTGACTGCCACAGGTTCCGGATTATCGCTGCACTTTGCAAGAGCCATATTCGGGCCTCGCTGGAGACCCCGACCATGTCCGACCCCGACCTGACCCTCTACGGCCTGCGCCTCTCGGGCCATTCGCACCGCGCGGAACTGTTCCTGTCCCTGCTGGGGCTGCCCTATCGCTTCGTCGAGGTGGCGGGCGCGGAGCAGCGGGCCGCCGCCGATTTCCGGCGCCTCAACCCGCTGGGCCAGATCCCGGTCCTGACCGATGGCGCGGCGGTGATCCCTGACAGCAACGCGATCCTGGTCTACCTGGCCGCGCGCTACGCGCCGGAGAACGGCTGGATGCCGGCCGATCCGTTGGCCGCCGCGGAAGTCCAGCGCTGGCTCTCGATCGCCTCCGGCGAGGTCCGCACCGGGCCCGCCCTGGCCCGGCTGATGGTGGTGTTCGGCGCGACCGCCGACCGGGCGGCGGTCCACGCGACCGCGGCCCGGATCCTCACCTTCATGGACGGGCATCTGGCCGAGCGCCGGTATCTCGCCGCCGAGCGGGCGACGCTCGCCGACATCGCCTGCTATTCCTACGTCGCCCACGCCCCCGAGGGCGGCGTCTCGCTCGCGCCCTATCCGGCCGTGCCGGCCTGGATCGCCCGGGTGGAGGCCCTGCCGGGCTTCATCCCGATGCCGGCCTCTGCCATCCCCGAACAGGCGTGAGGTGCGCCATGGCCGATTTCCACGCAGACGAACTCATCGCCCAGGCCCATGCCGGGCACATCCTGGGCGGGACCCCGGCGATCCGGCCGTTCATGCCCGATCAGCATCGCCTGTTCTTCGCGGGACTCCCCTATCTCCTGATCGGGACCGCGGACGCCGCCGGCGCGCCGGTCGCGACCCTCCTGACAGGGCCGCCCGGCTTCGTGCACAGCCCGGACGCGACGCATCTCGCCATCACGGCGGTGCTCGACCCCGCCGATCCGGCGGCCGAGTTCCTCAAGCCGGGTTCCGAGGCCGGGATCCTCGGCATCGATCTGGCGACCCGGCGGCGCAACCGCGCCAACGGCCGCATCGTGAGCCGCGACCGGGGCGGCCTGACCGTGGCGGTGGACCAGAGCTTCGGCAATTGCCCGCAATACATCCAGCGGCGCGTGGTCGAGCCGGTGCGGCGCGAGCCGGGCCCGACCGAGATCCTGTCGGCCCTGGATCCGGAAGCCGGAGCGCTGATCGATGCCGCCGACACGCTGTTCGTGGCGACCCGGTCGCGGGACGGCCTTCGGGAGGGCGGCGCCGACATCTCGCATCGGGGCGGGCGGCCGGGCTTCGTCCGGCGCCGCGGCGACGTGCTGACGGTGCCGGATTTCTCCGGCAACCTTTACTTCAACACCCTGGGCAACCTGATCGGCGAGCCGCGGGCGGCGCTTCTGTTCCTCGACTTCACCAGGGGCGACCTGCTGGTCCTGCAGGGGCGCACCGAGATCGACTGGACGGGCGCGACGGGTCTCCTCGGCGCGCAGCGCTCCTGGTCCTTCACGGTGACGGGAGGCTGGCGGCGCCGGGCTTCCGTTCCCCTGCGCTGGAGCGCGCCCGAGCCGGCGCCGCAACTCGCGCGCACCGGCATCTGGGCCGAGGCCGAGCGGGTCTGATCGTCAGGCCGCGCCGGCAGCCGCAGCCTCGTGTTCCTGGGCGAGCTTCGCATCCGCGGCCGCGACGGTCTGGAAGGCCGGGCGGCCGCGGACACGGGCGACATAGGCGGACAGAACCGGATCGGGCGCGACCAGGCCGAAGCCCATCGTCCAGCCGAGCGCGCTGCCCCACAGGATGTCGGCGGCGCTGAAGCGCTCGCCCAGCAGGTACGGGCCCGGCTTCAGCGCCTCGGTGATGCGCGCGATGACGCTGTCGTAATCGGCATAGGCCGACATGGCCCGCGGCCCGGGCTCGCACTTGAGATGGCGATCGATGACGGCGGGCTCGAAGCAGGAGCCGTAGAACACCATCCAGCGCAGATACGTCCCCCGGGCGGGATCGGTGAGGGCGGGCGCGAGGCCGGCCTCGGGGAACAGGTCGGCCAGATACAGGTAGACCGCCGCCTGCTCGGTCACCAGCGCCTCGCCGTGGCGGATCGCCGGCACCTTCGCCATCGGGTTGATCGCGCGATAGGCGTCTCCGAGATGCTCGCCCGCCCGCATGTTGAGCACGTGCAGGCGATGCGGCGCGCCCAGTTCCTCCAACAGCACGCGGACACCGGTCGAGCGCGTATTGGGCGCGTGATAGAACGCGATCTCCGGCGTAAGCGTCATGGATGATCCTCCAGAATTCTCTGACTCGCGGCGCGACACGCTTCGTCCCGCGGGCGAGGCGGGTCAATCGTGCAGCGCGCCGATCCGGCCCGGCAGAACATCCCGGCGTGGCCGATGCCGTTCTGTACGGGGACCTCTCTTCCGCAGGGACCGGAATCGCGGCAGGGACGTTGGGCGTTTGTGCGTTGCCGCGCGTTGGGCTGCCGGCCGGCTCAGCGCGACCCGGGGATTCGAGTTCTGATGGCGAAGATACTGTTGGTCGAGGACCATGAAGAGATCTGGGACTTCCTGTCCCGACGCCTCAAGCGCCGTGGCTACGAGGTGATCCTGGCCCATGACGGCGAGGCCGGCGTCCAGCAGGCCCGGTCGGGCCAGCCCGACGTGATCCTGCTCGACATGAACCTGCCGATCCTCGACGGCTGGTCGGCGGCGCGGGCGCTGAAATCCGGATCCGACACGCGGGCGATCCCGATCATCGCGCTCACCGCCCACGCCATGTCCGGGGACCGGGACAAGGCAATCCAGGCGGGCTGCGACGACTACCATCCCAAGCCGGTCGATTTCTCCAAGCTGCTCAGCCAGATCAGCGCCGCCCTGGGCGAGACCGCGCAAGCGGGCTGAGCTCGGCCGGCACGGCAGGCTCCCCGAACCGCACCGCTTCCGCGGGCGGCCATGTCCCAGAGTTCGATCAAGAGTGGAGCGTACCCGTGAGCGAGGATCCCGTCACCGCCCAGCGCCTCAAGCAGGGCCTGCCGGTCATCGTCGCGCTGGCTTCGACGCTCCTCGTCGTGTCGATCATGGCGGCCCTGTATCTCGGGCGCGAGATCCTGGTGCCGGTGACGCTGGCGATCCTGCTGAGCTTCGTCCTGGTGCCGGCGGTGCGGGTGCTCCGGCGGATCCGCGTGCCGCGGGCGGCGGCGGTCCTGCTGGTCGTCGTGATCGTGTTCGGCGCCCTGTTCGGGATCGGCAGCCTCATCGCCACCGAGGCGTCGCAGCTCGCCTCCGACCTGCCGCGCTACACCCAGGTGATGCGCACCAAGATCAAGGACCTGCGCGGCGCCACCGCGGGAGCCGGGACGCTGTCGCGGATGGTGGACATGGTCCAGGACCTGAGCGCCACGCTGCAGCCGCCCCCGGCCATCGAGGTCAAGGGCGAGCCGGGAACCCGCACGCACCCGCTCACCGTCGAGATCAGCCCCGCCCGGGCGAGCGTCGTCGAGACGTTTCAGACTTTCGCGGGCCCGATCCTGCACCCGCTGGCCACCACCGGGCTGATCCTGATCTTCACGATCTTCATCCTGCTCCAGCGCGAGGATTTGCGGAACCGGGCGATCCGGCTGGCGGGCGGCTCAGGGGACCTGCGCCGGGTCACGGCGGCGATCGACGACGCGACCAGCCGGCTCAGCCGGTTCTTCCTGGCCCAGCTCGCCCTCAACATCGCCTTCGGGGTGGTGATCGGGGTCGGCCTCTGGCTGATCGGCGTGCCGAGCCCGACGCTGTTCGGCGTGCTCGCCGCGATCCTGCGCTTCGTCCCCTATATCGGCGCCGCGATCAGCGCCCTGCTGCCGCTGATCCTCGCCGCCGCGGTCGATCCCGGCTGGACCATGGTGATCGCCACCGCGGCCCTGTTCCTGGTGGTCGAGCCGATCGCCGGCCACGTGATCGAGCCGCTGCTCTACGGCCACTCGACCGGGCTGTCGCCGATCGCCGTGATCCTGGCGGCCACGATCTGGACCTTCCTGTGGGGGCCGATCGGCCTGGTGCTGGCCACCCCGCTCACCGTCTGCCTGGTCGTGCTCGGCCGGCACGTCGAGCGGCTCTGGTATCTCGACGTGCTGCTCGGCGACCGGCCCGCCCTGGCGCCGCCGGAGATCTTCTATCAGCGCATGCTCGCGGGCGACCCGGCCGAGGCGATCGACCAGGGCTGGCAGTTCCTCAAGGAGCGCGCCCTCGTCACCTATTACGATGAGGTGGCGCTTGCCGGCCTGCTGCTCGCGCAGGAGGACCTCTCACGCGGCACCCTGGACCGCGCCCGCCAGGACGAGGTCGGCGCCGCGATCCGCACCGTGGTGGCGCGGCTCGGGACCGCGCCGGTGGCGCGGCGGACCTGGCGCGGATCGGCGCGCTCGCCCGACACCGAGACCGCCGCGGCTCTGGCGGCCATCGGTCCGGACCGGCAGGTGGCCGGCATCGTGCTCGCCCGCGAGGATCTGGCACCGGCCTGGCGCAGCGAGACGCCGGTCCTGTGCGTGTCGAGCCGCGGCCCGTTCGACGAGGCGGCGACGCTGATGCTCAGCCAGATCCTGGCCCGGCACGGGCTCGCCTCGCAGACCCTGTCGATGGCCGCGATCCGCGCCGGCGAGCGGCCGGAGAAGCCGGAGGGCCTCGCGCTGATCTGCTTCTCCTATCTGGAGCCGGTCAGCCTGTCGCAGATCCGCTTCACCGTGCGGCAGGCCCGCGCAGCGGTGCCGGGCGTGCGCATTCTGGTGGGCTTCTGGCGCGAGCGCGACCCGGCCACCCTGGACCGCCTCCGCCGGGCGACCTCGGCGGATTTTCTGGTCACCTCGCTGAACGAGGCGCTCTCGGCAGTCCTCACCGCCTGCCGCGAGCCGGCGCCGACGCGGGTCGCCGCGGCGCCCGTGAAGGCCTTGCCCGGCCCGGCCCGGACGGCGGCGGCCTAGCCGGCCCACGACTGCGCCTCGCGCGGCAAGCGCGACATTGGCGCCGTCGACAACGTCGATGGGCCCCCTAGAGTCGCTGCCGGATGTCGGTCGCTACCGACATCCGCTCCGTCCAAGTCCGAAAGAATCAAGACCGCGCGGCATGTCCGACTCTCCCGAAAAACCCCCGATCGGACCGAGCGCCGTGGTCCAGGACGGCGCGGCCAGCGACGTCTCCGACCGCACCAGCGACATCTTCTTCGCCGCGGTGGAAACCACCCGGATGCCGATGATCGTCACCGATCCGCGCCAGCCGGACAACCCGATCATCTTCGCCAACCGCGCGTTCCTGGCGATGACCGGCTACACGCCGGAGGAGCTCGTCGGCCGCAATTGCCGGTTCCTGCAGGGGCCCGAGACCGACCGCGAGACCGTCGACCAGATCCGCACGGCGATCGCCGAGAAGCGCGAATTCGCGACCGAGATCCTGAACTACCGCAAGAACGGCTCGAGCTTCTGGAACGCCCTGTTCGTCTCGCCGGTGTACAATTCGGCCGGCGAGCTGGTGTATTTCTTCGGCTCGCAGCTCGACGTCTCGCGCCGCCGCGACGCCGAGGAGGCGCTGGGCCAGGCGCAGAAGATGGAGGCGCTGGGCCAGCTCACCGGCGGCATCGCGCACGATTTCAACAACCTGCTGCAGGTGATCGTCGGCTATGTCGACATCCTGGCGTCCGGGCTGGAGAAGCCGGATGCCGACCGCGCCCGGCTGGGGCGCGCCACCGACAACATCCGCCAGGCGGCCGAGCGCGCGACGACGCTGACGCAGCAGCTCCTGGCCTTCGCCCGCAAGCAGCGGCTGGACGGGCGCGCGGTCAACCTCAACACGCTGATCGAGGGGATGCGCGAGATGGTCGCCCGCTCGGTGGGCGAAGTGGTGACGATCGAGCTGGATCTCGCCCAGGACCTCTGGAACTGCCGCGTCGACCCGACCCAGGCCGAGGTCGCGATCCTCAACGTGCTGATCAACGCCCGCGACGCGATGCCGGAGGGCGGCACCGTCCGGATCACCACCAAGAACACCGAGGTCGTGTCGAGCGGCGAGATCGGGCCGCTCCGCCCCGGCCGCTACGTCAGCATCGCCATCCAGGATACCGGCACCGGCATCCCGCCTGCCGTGCTCGCCCGGGTGATGGACCCGTTCTTCACGACCAAGGAGGAGGGCAAGGGCACCGGACTCGGCCTGTCGATGGTCTACGGCTTCGCCAAGCAATCGGGGGGCGCCGCCCAGATCGAGTCCGCGGTCGGCGCCGGCACGACGGTACGCCTGTCCTTCCCGGCAACCGATGGCGACGCGCATGCCCCGTCCAAGGTCTCGCACCGGGCGGTGGACCGCCAGGGCACCGAGACGATCCTGATCGTCGACGACCGCGAGGACGTGGCCGAGCTCGCCCGCACCATCCTGCGGGATTTCGGCTACACCACCCTGATGGCCGGCAATGCCCGGGAGGCGCTGGAGATCCTCGATTCCAGCGAGCGCATCGACCTGCTGTTCACCGACCTGATCATGCCCGGCGGCATGAACGGCGTGCTGCTCGCCCGGGAAGCGCGCCGCCGCCAGCCCAAGCTCAAGGTCCTGCTCGCCACGGGCTACGCGGAGGCGAGTTTGGAGCGAACCGATATCGGCGGTTCGGAGTTTGACCTTCTCAACAAGCCTTACCGGCGCACGGAACTGGTCCGCCGCGTGCGGGCGATCCTCGACGGTCCGACCGGCGTAGGCTGAGCGTGAGGAGAGGCGCGATGGCGCAGGGAGACAAGGCGAAATACACCGAGAAGCAGAAGCGCAAGGCCGAGCACATCGCCGAGTCCTACGAGGCGCGCGGCGTGCCGGAGAAGGAGGCGGAATCCCGCGCCTGGGCCACCGTCAACAAGGACGACGGCGGCGGCAAGAAGCCGGGCGGCTCCGGCCGCGGCAAGGATACGGGACACCCGGCGGCCCACAAGGGCGGCGCCACGGGCGGCAAGGCCGCAGCCAGCCGGACACCGGAACAGCGCTCGGCCTCGGCCAAGAAGGCGGCGGCGACGCGCAAGGCGAATGCCGCGGCGAGCGCGTGATGGGCTGAAGTGAGCCGAAGGGTCAGCGGCTCATTCTCAATGTCTGGAACCAGCCAAACCGGGCACGAAATTGCTTGACGGATTTGTACCGTATACGGCACTGTGTACCGCGTACGGTACGGACCGTCAGTGACGCAGAAAAAAGTTCCCGCTTCATTCTATAGGACGACCACCGGCACCGAACCGGTGCGAGACTGGATCCTTAGCCTGTCGGCTGACGACCGGAAGATTGTCGGTACTGACATCGCGATCGTCGAGTTCGGCTGGCTTGTCGGGATGCCGACCTGCAAATCGCTCGGCAATGGGCTTTGGGAGGTCCGCAGCGATCTGACCGGCGGGAAGATTGGGCGAGTCATCTTCGTCATGCATCAGGGTCAGATGGTCCTACTGCACGGGTTCGTGAAGAAGGCGCAGAAGACCCCGTTGTCCGACATCCGTATCGCCACCAAGCGCCAGAAAGAGCTTCAGCGATGAGCGAACGCATCGGATCTTCTTTTGAGAGCTTCCTCAACGAAACGGGAAGCAAGGAAGACATCTACGCGGCGGCAACCAAGCGTGTTCTGGCATGGCAGATCGAACAGGCCATGGAAGCGCAGAACATGTCCAAAACGCAGATGGCGAAGAAGATGAAAACCAGCCGTAGCCAGCTCGACCGGCTGCTCGATCCAACAAATATGGCTGTTCAGATTGATACCATCCAAAAAGCGGCAGAGGCTGTTGGACGAAAGCTGGTGATCGAGCTGCGCGAACCAGCGCCGGTCTAAATCTTTCTGCAAGCGGCGTGAAACAGACAGCACCCCGCGCCGGATCTCACCCCGATCCCTCAGCTTTCATTTTGCCGCTCCGCGAGCTTGACCAGCGTGTGCAGCATCCGGTTCGCCGGCGTCGGGATGCCCAGCGCCGCGCCTCTGTGCACCACATAGCCGTTGAGGTGGTCGATCTCGCTGGGCCGGCCCCGGGCGAGGTCCTGGGCCGTGGAGGAGCGCTGGTCGGCCATGCTGGTGCTGAGCGCGAGCACCGTGTCGCGGATGTCGTCGGGCACCGACACGCCCGAGGCGTTCGCCACCGCGACGCATTCCTGCACCACGTCGGTCATCGCGGCGATCACGCCCTCGCCCTGCACCAGGCGGCCGTAGGGCAGCTGGGTCAGGGCCGAGAGGGCGTTGTAGGCGCAGTTCAGGATCAGCTTGCCCCAGAGGGCGTCCAGCGCGCGTTCCGAGACCGTGGTCGGGATCCCGGCCGCGCCGAACGCAACGGCAATCGTTTCACTCGCCTCCGAGGCGCCGAGCACCAGGTCGCCCCTTCCGTTGTGGCGGACGCAGGCCGGCCCGACCATCTCGGTGGCGACGTAGACCGCCACCGGCACCACGGGCCGCCCCAGCACGGCGCCCAGGCGCTCGGCATTGTCGACGCCGTTCTGGAGGCTGAGGATCGTGGCCGCGGGGCTGAGATGTGGAGCGATCGTCGCCCCGGCCGCTTCCGTATCGCCCGACTTCACGCAGACCAGAACCAGATCGGCGCCCGCGACGCCCGCGCCGGACGCGGTCGCCTCGACGGGGACGGTCTCGCGCCCGGCCACGCTCTCCAGAACCAGCCCGCCGCGCCGGACCGCCTCGACCAGGGCCGGGCGGCCGATCAGCGTCACCGCGTGGCCGGCCCGGGCCAGCAGGAAGCCGTAATAGCAGCCGACCGCCCCGGCCCCGAGGATGGCGACCTTCATCGGGCCGAAGCCGCGGCGCGCTCGGGATGGAACGGCGCGGCACCCACCGCGCTCGTCCGGACGTGGTCGAGCAGGGCCTGGACCGGGTGGCGCAGCCGCACGCCGTCGACGAGCTTGACCTGCGACCGGCAGGAATAGCCGTCCGCCAGCAGGGTGCCGGCGGGGGCATCGGCCACGTGGCGGGCCCAGCTCAAGCCGTAGATCGCCTCGGAGGTGGCGCGGTTGCGCGTCTCGTGGCCGTAGGTCCCGGCCATGCCGCAGCAGCCCGCGGCCGGCACGTCGAGCCGCAGCCCGAGATGGGCGAACACGGCCTGCCAGTCGCGCACCGCGCCGGGGGCGTTGGTGCGCTCGGTGCAATGGGGCAGCAGCCGCAGGGTCGCGCCGCCGTGACGGGGCGCGATCCGGTCGAGCTGCGTGGCGAGCCATTCCTGCAGGATCTGGACCTTGGGCAGGTCGTCGCCGCCCAGCGCCTGGGCGTATTCCGACCGGTAGGTCAGCGTCATCGAGGGGTCGAGGCCGACGAGCGGCACGCCCGAGCGGGCGAGCGCCCGCAGCATCGCGGCGTTGGAGCGCGCCACCGCGGCGAAGCGGGCCAGGAAGCCGTGCACATGCAGCGGCTTGCCGTTCGGGCGGTAGGGCACGAGCCAGGGCTTGAAGCCGAGCGCGATCAGGAGCGCGCAGGCATCCACCACCAGGGCCGCCTCGAAATGGCTGGTGAAGGCGTCCTGCACCAGCAGCACCGCGCGCTCCCGCTCGGCCGGGGCGAGCCGGGCCAGCGCCTCCGGGGTCGCGGCGGCGACGCCGAGCCCGGCGAGTCGCGCCGTGAGATCGATGGAGGAGAGGGCCGGGATCCCGACCAGGCCAGCCTTGGCCAGCAGCTTCCGGGCGAGCGGGTTGGCCAGGGCCGCGTTGCTCAGGCGCGGCATCCGGGCCGCCAGCGGCAGCAGCGGCTCGAGCGCCGCCACCAGATGGTCCTTCAGGGGCCGGGCGTAGCGGGCGTGGTAGAGCGCCAGGAACTTGGCCCGGAAGGTCGGCACGTCGACCTTGATCGGGCAGGAGCCCGTGCAGGACTTGCAGGCGAGGCAGCCGTCCATCGCCTCCTTGACGGCGTGGGAGAAGTCATCCGCCTCGGCGCGATGCCGGAAACCACGCCGCAAAGTCGCGAAAACATCGGGCAGCCAGCCGGCGCGCTGGCGCTTCAGCTCGGCGGCCGGGTCGATCCCCGCCTGGGCGGCCAGGCGCAGCCACTCGCGCATCAGCGAGGCCCGGCCCTTCGGCGAGTGCCGCCGCTCCCGGGTCGCCTTCCAGGACGGGCACATCGCCTCGTCCGCGTCGAAGCTGAAGCAGGCGCCGTTGCCGTTGCAGTGCAGGGCTTCGTCGAAATCCTGCCGGACCGGCGGCGGGATCGTGCGGTCCTGCTCGCCCCGGCGGGGCACGCCGTCGATCCGGGTGAGCGCGCCGCCGCGCGCCGAGGCGATCTTGCCCGGGTTCATCCGGTCGCCCGGGTCGAAGGCGCGCTTGACCGCCTCCAGCGCCGGCATCAGCGGCCCGAAGGTCGCGGGCACGAATTCGGAGCGGAACCCCTTGCCGTGCTCGCCCCAGAGCAGGCCGCCATACTTGGCGGTGAGCGCGACCACGCCTTCGGTCACTTCGCGGATCAGGGCGTTCTGGTTCGGGTCCTTCAGGTCGATGGCCGGGCGGACATGCAGCACGCCGGCATCGACATGGCCGAACATGCCGTAGCGCAGGCCCTTGGCGTCGAGCAGCGCCCGGAACTCGGCGATGAAGTCGGCGAGCCGCTCCGGCGGAACCGCGGTATCCTCGACGAACGGGATCGGGCGCGCGTCGCCCTTGGCGGCGCCGAGCAGGCCCACCGCCTTCTTGCGCATCGTCCAGAGTTTCTCGATCGCCGCGCCGCGGGCGATGGTGAAGCCCAGACGCTTGGTCTCCGTGCCGCGCTCGGCCTCCAGCATGGCGGTGAGCCGCGCCAGTGCGGCGTCCACGGCCTGCGCGTCGTCGCCGACGAATTCCACGAGGTTGATGCCGTGGACCGGGCGCCCGCCGGGATCGTCCGGGAAGAAGGCCTGCACCTCGGCCCAGATCGGGTCCTGGCGGGCGAGCCCCAGCACGGTGGAATCGATGGTCTCCACGGAGGCCGCGCCGAAGGGCATCAGGGCCTGGGCGTCGCGGAGCGCGGCATCGAAATCCACGTAGGAGAGCGCCACCAGCACCGAGGCCTTCGGGATCGGCAGCACGTTGAGCCGCGCCTCGGCGATCAGCGCCAGGGTGCCCTCCGAGCCGCAGATCACGCTCTTGAGGTCGAAACGCCCGGACGCGTCGCGCAGATGGGCCAAGTCGTAGCCGGTGAGGCAGCGGTTGAGCTTGGGGAAGCGCTCGGCGATCAGCGCCGCGTTCTCGGTGACGACGGTGTCGACGGTGCGGTGGATCTCGCCGACCCGGTCGTTGCGCGCCTTGGCGGCCGCGAGCCCGGCCTCGTCCAGCGGCTCGGCTTCCCAGACCGTACCGTCGGCGAGCACGCAGGTCAGGGCCAGGACGTGGTCGCGGGTCTTGCCGTAGAGGCAGGAGCCCTGCCCGCAGGCGTCGGTGGAGATCATGCCGCCGATGGTGGCGCGGTTCGAGGTCGAGAGTTCGGGGGCGAAGAACAGGCCGTGGGCGGCGCACGCCCGGTTGAGCTGGTCCTTCACCACCCCGGGCTCGACCCGGACGGTGCGGCGCGCGACGTCGATCTCCAGGATGCGGTTCATGTGCCGCGAGGTGTCGACCACGAGGCCGTGGCCGAGCGACTGGCCGTTTGTGCCGGTCGCCCCGCCGCGCGGGCGGATCACGATCTCGGTGAAGCGCGGGTCGTCCAGCAGCTTGGCGATCCGCACGAGGTCGTCGCGCGAGCGCGGGAAGGCCACGGCCCCTGGCTCGACCTGGTAGATCGAGTTGTCGGTGGAAAAGACCGTCCGGTCGGCGGCCGATAGGGTCAGGTCGCCCTCGAAGCCGCGCAGGCGCAGTTCGGCGACAGCCGCCTCGTAGAGCGGCACGGCCTCGGTTTGGCGGGTCAGGACCGGGATCATGGAAGCGTTCTACACTGGGCGGGTCCCGAGGGAAGGTCCGCGATTATGTCGCGCCGCCCCGATGGGTGCTGGCACCGCGCTTGCCCCGGCGGGCGCGAATGCGGAGCGGATGCCCATGAACGCGAGCGTCGAACGGGTCCGGGATGCCCTGGCCGAACTGATCAAGGCGGCCCTCATCTCCGACGACGGCAAGAGCCTTGCCTGCCGCGAGGCCGGGCGGGACAAGCTCGCCGCGCTGGCGGCCGAGCCGCCGGAGGCCGGAAGCCTGCGCATGGACGGCGCCTGGACGCTGGCGATCCAGCAGGCGGAGACGCCGGAGCTGGCGCCCGAGGAGGGCCAGGTGAACCTGACGCTGCCGCGCGCCTGCCCGTTCACCCTCGACGAGATCCTGGATCCCGGCTTCGACCTGGATCTCGCGGTCGATCGCATTCGGAAGTCCGCCTCCACGGGCTGATCGCGCCTGTTGAGGACGCGCGTGCCGCCGTTGCCGCGGACCGACCGGAACCCCATCTTGGGATGACAAGACCGAATCAGCGGTCCGGCGCCCGATTTCGGGCGCACATCGTTTTCGAGAACTGTCCGGCACCACCTTTTGGCACGACGCATCAGCGCAGAGGCGGCCGAGCCCGCCGCTCCCCCGCCCTTCCCCACCCGCGAGCAGATCCTCGCCTTCGTGGCGGAGGCGACCGAACCCGTCGGCAAGCGGGAGATCGCCAAGGCGTTCGGCATCAAGGGTGCCGCCAAGATCGACCTGAAGCGGATCCTCAAGGAGATCGAGGAGGACGGCGCCGTCGATCGCGGGCGCGGCGGGCTCGCGACCGCGGGCCGCCTGCCGCCGGTGGTGCTGACCGATATCCGCAGCCGCGACCGGCACGGCGATTTCCTCGCGATCCCGGTGGAATGGACCGGCACCGGCAAGCCGCCATCCATCGTGCTGACCCAGCCGCGCGGCCCCCGCAAGGGCAACCGGCCGGCCGCCGGGATCGGCGACCGCGCCCTGGTCCGGGTCGAGCGCGACGCCGAGGGCGGCTATACCGGCCGGGTCATCAAGGTCATCGGGAAGAACAAGGCCGAGATCATCGGCGTCTACCGCGCCGGCGCGCAGGGCGGCCGGATCGTGCCCGTGGAGAAGCGCTCGCAGGGCCGCGAGATCCTGATCCCGCCCGGCGAGGAGGGCCAGGCCCGGGACGGTGACCTCGTCGCCGTGTCGCTGGAGCGCGAGACCCGCTTCGGCCTGCCGCGGGGCCGGGTCCGGGAACGGCTGGGCTCGCTCGGCTCCGAGAAGGCCGTGAGCCTGATCGCGCTCCACCTGCACAACATCCCGCACGTTTTTTCAGACGCGACCCTGGCCGAGGCCGACCAGGCGGAGCCGGCCGCGCTGGCGGGCCGCGAGGATTGGCGCGACCGTCCGCTGCTCACCATCGACCCGCCGGACGCCAAGGACCACGACGACGCCGTGATGGCGGAGCACGATCCCGACCCGGCCAATCCGGGCGGCTTCATCCTCACCGTCGCCATCGCGGATGTCGCGGCCTATGTCCGCCCCGGCTCGAGCCTCGACCGCGAGGCTTTGGAGCGGGGCAACTCGGTCTACTTCCCCGACCGCGTCGTACCGATGCTGCCGGAGCGGATCTCGAACGACCTCTGCTCCCTGCGCGAAGGCGAGGACCGCCCGGCCATCGCGGTCCGGATGGTGATCACCGCCGACGGCGAGAAGCGTCGCCACACGTTCCACCGGGTGATGATGCGCTCCCGCGCCAAGCTCGCCTACGCGCAGGCGCAAGCCGCCATCGACGGCCAGCCGGACGCCGCCACGGGGCCGTTGCTCGAGCCGGCACTTCGCCCGCTCTGGACGGCCTATGCCGCCCTGCGCGCGGCGCGCGACCGCCGCGGACCCCTCGCCCTCGACCTGCCCGAGCGCAAGGTTCTGCTGTCGCCCGAGGGCGCGGTCGACCGGGTGATCGTGCCGGAGCGCCTCGACGCGCACCGGCTGATCGAAGAGTTCATGATCCAGGCCAACGTGGCCGCCGCCGAGACCCTGGAGGCGGCCAAGCAGGCGCTGATCTACCGGGTCCACGACGAGCCGGCGCAGGAGAAGATGCAGGCTCTGGGCGAGGTCCTGGCCTCGGTCGGGATCAAGCTGCCCAAGGAGGGCGCGCTGCGCCCCGCTCTGTTCAACCGCATCCTCGGCTCGGTGGCGGGCAGCGAGCACGCGACCTTCATCAACGAGGTGGTGCTGCGTTCCCAGGCGCAGGCCGTCTACGCCGCCGAGAATCTCGGCCATTTCGGTCTGAACCTGCGCCGCTACGCGCATTTCACCTCGCCGATCCGCCGCTACGCCGACCTGATCGTCCACCGGGCGCTGATCACCGCCTGCCGTCTCGGCTCCGACGGCCTGCCGGCGGCGGTGTCCCTGGGCGAGCTCGCCCAGATCGGCGAGCAGATCTCGGCGGCCGAACGCCGCGCCATGGCGGCCGAGCGCGAGACCATCGACCGGCTGATCGCCCACCATCTGGTCGACCGGATCGGCGCGACCTTCGCGGGCCAGATCGCGGGCGTCACCCGGTCGGGCCTGTTCATCAAGCTTGACGAGACCGGAGCGGACGGGTTCGTGCCGATCTCGCAGCTCGGCGCCGACTATTTCCGCCACGAGGAGGCCCGCCACGCCCTGGTGGGCGAGCGCAGCGGCGAGACCTTCCGGCTTGGCGACCGGGTCGAGGTCCGGCTGGTGGAGGCCGCCCCGGTGGCCGGCGCGCTGCGCTTCGAGCTGCTCAGCGAGGGCAAGACCCGCGCCGGGTCCGGCAAGGACAGCGGCGGCCGGAAGCCCGGCGGCCGCCCGTTCAAGGCCGCGCCGTCGGGTCGTCCGCCCGGCATCCGCAACTCCGGTACGCGCCATCGCGGCTCGCGCCGGTGACCCGTCCGGTGTAGACCCTGGACATGGCCATCGACGCGATTCCCGTGCGCACCCGCCTGA
This sequence comes from Methylobacterium sp. GXF4, assembly GCF_000272495.1. Classification (NCBI taxonomy): domain Bacteria; kingdom Pseudomonadati; phylum Pseudomonadota; class Alphaproteobacteria; order Hyphomicrobiales; family Methylobacteriaceae; genus Methylobacterium; species Methylobacterium sp. GXF4. The sequence continues at coordinate 26,541 of NZ_AKFK01000071.1, forward strand.
TCCCCGCGATGGCGCGCGGCTTCATCGGCCGCTGCCCCCATTGCGGCCAGGGCCGGATCTTCGGACGCTTCCTCAAGGTGCGCCCGGAATGCGACCTCTGCGGCCTGGAGCTGCACCATCACCGGGCCGACGACCTGCCGCCCTACGTGGTGATCTTCATCGTCGCCCACGTGGTCGGCTACCTGATCCTGGAGACCGAGAGCGCCTACGACGTCCCCCTCTGGGTCGAGATGGGCGTCTGGCCGGTCTTCACGCTCCTGTTCGCCCTCGTCCTGCTCCAGCCGGTCAAGGGGGCCGTCGTCGGGCTGCAATACGCCCTTGGCATGCACGGCTTCGCCACGTTACCGCGGGGCGGCCCCGTCTCGGGGCTGAAGGAGACACGCCTTGCCGCAGCCGGAGCCGCAGCAGGAATCCGAGATCCCGAACAGCCCTGAGCCGAAGCCTTCCCCGGCGCGCCTGCGCCCGCGGGATGCCGCGACCCTGATTGTGCTCGACCGGCGCGGCAAGGGCGGCCCCAAGGTCCTGATGGGCCGCCGCAACCCGCGGCTCGCCTTCATGCCGGGGCAGTTCGTGTTCCCGGGCGGCCGGATCGAGCTCGGCGACCGCCACATGCCGGTGGCCGGCGCCCTGCCCGACTATGCCGAGGCCGCGCTCACCCGCCAGGTCTCCCGGCCGCCGCATCATCTCGGCCGGGCGCTGGCGCTCGCCGCCATCCGGGAGACCTACGAGGAGACCGGTTTGCTGCTCGGCACGCGCGAGCACGGCGCCCCCGAGACCGCCCCGGCGGGCTGGGAAGCCTTCGCCCGCCATGAGATCCTGCCGGACCTCGAGGCGCTGCACCTCGTGGCCCGGGCGATCACCCCGCCCAAGCGCGTGCGCCGGTTCGACACGCGGTTCTTCGCCGTGGACCGCCGGATGGTCGCGGCCGAGGAGCTGGGCCGGGTGAGCCCGGATTCCGAGTTCACCGAGCTCGCCTGGGTCCGCCTCGATGCGGCGCGCAAGCTCGACCTGCCGTTCATCACCCGGGCCATCCTGGACGATCTCGAGGCGCAGATCGCCGTCGACTTCGCGCCATACCGGATGATCCCCTTCCACTACGAGCGCTACGGCCGCCGCGAACGAGTTGCGTTGTGAATGTTTCCGAGAGGCCGGACCGGATCGTCGCGGGAAGCGGGATCGGGCCGGACACCGTGGCGGCGATCACCGCCGCCATCGCCTGCGTCACCGTGGTCGGGATCGGGCTGAGCCTGTCGATCCCGCTCCTGTCGATCGAGCTTGAGCGGCGCGGCGCGTCCAGCACCCTGATCGGGCTCAACACCGCGGTCGCCGGCATCGCCAGCATCTGCACGGTGCCGTTCGTGCCCCGGCTCGCCGCGCGGATCGGCGTCGCGCGGCTGCTCTGCCTGGCGCTGGTCGTGGGGGCGGTGAGCCTGGCGGCCTTCCCGATCCTGCCGGGCATCGCCCTGTGGTTCCCGCTGCGCTTCGTGTTCTCGGCGACGCTGGGCGCGCTGTTCGTGCTGTCCGAGTACTGGATCAACGCCGCCGCCCCGCCGGAGCGCCGCGGCCTCGTGATGGGCATCTACGCTACCGTGCTGGCGGCGGGCTTCGCGGTCGGCCCGGCACTCCTGGCGCTGGTGGGGACCGAGGGCCTGGCGCCCTACCTGACCGGCGCCGGCCTGATGCTGGCCGGCGGCCTGCCGATCGTCCTCGCCCGGGGGCTCTCGCCGACGATCGCGCACGGCTCCGGCCGCAGCATCCTGGCCTATCTGCGCTTCGCCCCCGGGGCGCTGCTCGCCGCCCTCGCCTACGGGGCGGTCGAGACCGGGATCTTCGCGATCCTGCCGCTCTACGGCCTGCGCCTGGGCTACGACGCGCAGGGCGCGGCCGGCCTCGTCAGCCTGATCGCGCTCGGCAACGTGCTGTTCCAGATCCCGTTCGGCTGGCTCGCCGACCGCTTCGACCGGCGCGCCGTGCTGCTCGGGGCGAGCCTCGGCGGTGCGGCGGGCTCCGCCCTGATCCCGCTGGCGTCGGGATCGCCGGTGGCCCTCGGCCTCGTCCTGTTCGCCTGGGGCGGCATCGCCGGCACGCTCTACACGGTCGGCCTGACCACCCTGGGCGACCGGGTGCCGGCCACGGATCTCGCCGGCGCCAACGCGGCCTTCGTGGTGCTGTACAATGTCGGCCTGATGCTGGGACCGCCCCTGATCGGCGGCGGCCTCGACCTGGTGCCGCCGCACGGCTTCGCCTGGACGCTGCTCGCGCTGTTCCTCGCCTTCTCCGTGAGCCTCGTCACGATGGAGCGCGCGGGCGCCCGGTCTTGACCTGAACCGCCCGATCGGGCATTGACCCGCCCGTATTCGGCCGGGCTTTCCCGGCCATTTGCGTTTCGCTCACGCGGAATGCCGCACCCTGCAGGAGCGCCGCGCCATGGCCAAGGCCGTCACCGTCAAGATCAAGCTCATCTCCACCGCCGACACCGGCTACTTCTACGTCACCAAGAAGAACTCCCGCACGCAGACCGAGAAGCTGACGATGCGCAAGTACGACCCGGTGGCGCGCAAGCACGTCGAGTTCAAGGAAACCAAGATCAAGTAAGGCAGGATCACGTAAGGTCTGAGCCCCCCCTCAGGCCTCAGCCGATCCGACAAGCCGCTCCGGGAACGGGGCGGCTTTTTCATATGCGCGGATGGATCGGAGGGCGGCTTCAGACCAGCGTCGCACCTTACGGGGGCGCCCAGGGTCCGGCTTCGGCCGATTCGGGCGGCGGAGCGCGCGATGTCGAGAATGCTGCTGATGGCGCTGACCGTCCTGGCGATCCTGGCGGCGCGCTGCGTCCTGAAGCTGCCGCTCCTGCCCTATCGCGCTGCCCGCTTCCTGCTGCGGGGCCTCTCGGTACCGGCCTGAGCGACCCTCACGGGCCGGGCATCGCCCCGGCGAGGTCCGGGTCCAGCGTCCGCGCCAGGGCCCGGGCGATGGCGACGAGCGCGGTCACCATCGGGGTCGAGGGCTCGCGGCGCGGGGCGACGAGGCCGATCGTGTGCTCCAGGTCCGGGGCGGTGATCGGGATCGCCCGCACCCCCGCCATCGGCCCGAGGGCGTCGACCAGGATCTCCGGCATGATCGAGGCCCAGCGCAGGGTGCGGACATGGGTCATGAGCACGATCATCGAATTTGATTCGAGGGTCGCGGCCGGCTCGGCGCCTGATTCGCGGATCTGCTGGTCGATGATCCGCCGGTTCTGCATGTTCGGGGTCAGCAGGCAGAGCGGCAATTGGCCGGTCTCGGCCCAGGTGACGCTGGCGCGGCCGTCGAACGGACCGCCATCGGCCGTGACCAGCCGGTAGCGCTCCCGGTAGAGCGGCACGGACACGACCCGGCCCAGGGGCTCGTTGTCGAGATAGGTCAGCCCGGCATCGGCCTCCAGGTTCTCGATCAGCGAGAAGATGTCGGTGGAGGCGGCGGATTCGACCGTGAGCCGCACGTCCGGGTGGCGCTCGCGATAGGGGGTCGTGAGGTCCACGATCATCGGCAGGGCCGTGGGGATCGCGGCGATGCGCAGGTGCCCGGTCAGGCCGCGGCGCAGGCCGGTGACCTCCTCGTGCATCGCCCGCGCGTCGGCCACGATCCGGCGCGCCCAGGCCAGGACCCGCTCACCCTCCGGGGTGAAGCCCTGGAAGCGCGAGCCGCGCAGCACGAGCTGCACGCCGAAGCGGTTCTCGAGCTGCTTCACGCCGGCCGAGAGGGTCTGCTGCGTCACCCCGCAGGTCTCGGCCGCGTGGCCGAAATGCTGCTCGCGGGCGAGCGCGAGCAGGAAATCCAGCTTGTCGATCACGGGGGCATTCCGAACGACTCATGCCGGCACGCTTTGGCATGCCAGAAGGTAATCACCCACCCGTCCAGCCACAACCGGCCGCTCAGCGGAACAGGATGAACGCCTTCGACAGAGTGATGCCGATCCCCCACAGGATCGGGATGCCGACCACCGCCCAGGCGAGCCCGGCCGCGGGGCTGAACCCGCCCCGGCCGATGCCGAACGAGCCCGAGGCGCGCACCGACGCCGTGCCGGCCCGGACGTCCAGGGCGGCACGCTCGGCATCCGACATGAACCAGCGCCCGGCCAGCGGCCGGATCAGCAGGTTGCAGACGAACCCGGCGGCCAGGAAGGCGGCGAGCACGTACATGGTCCGGCCGTAGAGATCCGCGCCCTGCACCCCGGCGGCGGCCTGGGCCTCGCGGATCTTGGTGACCACGAACGGCCCGACGATGCCGGCGGTCGACCAGGCGGTGAGCAGGCGGCCGTGGATCGCGCCCACGAACTGCGTCCCGAACACGTCGGCGAGATAGGCCGGGATGGTCGCGAAGCCGCCGCCATACATGGACAGGATCACGCAGAAGAAGGCGACGAACAGCGCCTGCGAGCCGATCCCGGCGGCCCAGGGGGCGGCGGCGTAGAGCACGCCGCCCAGCGCGAAGAAGATCGCGTAGGTGAGCTTGCGGCCGATCCGGTCCGACATCGAGGCCCAGAAGAACCGGCCCAGGATGTTGAACAGGGACAGGAGGCCGACGAAGCCGGCCGCGATCGCGGCGACCTGCGCCTTCTGGCCGGAGTCGAGGGCGGTGAAGCCGGTGCCGGGCAGCCCGATCAGGGCGCCGCCGAAGATCTCCTGGAGCATCGGCGAGGCGAGCGCCAGGACGCCGATCCCGGCCGAGACGTTGAGGCAGAGGACCAGCCAGATCATCCAGAACTGGAAGGTCTTGTGCGCGTCCCGCAGATGGACGTGGCCCGAGGCGATCATGGCGTTCTTGGACGCCGGCGGGGTCCACCCGTCTGGGCGCCAGCCGGGCGGCGGGACCCGGTAGCCGAAGGCGCCGCCCAGCATGAACACGATGTAGCCAACGCCCATCACCGCGAGCGTCTGCCAGACGCCGACGGACTCGGCGCTGCGGAAGGTCTTGATCAGGCCGTCGGCCAGGGGCGAGCCGATCATCGCGCCGCCGCCGAAGCCCATGATCGCCATGCCGGTGGCCATGCCGCGCCGGTCGGGGAACCACTTGATCAGCGTCGAGACCGGAGAGATGTAGCCGAGCCCCAGCCCGATGCCGCCGATCAGGCCCATGCCGAGCCAGACCAGCCAGAGCTGGTGGAGGTAGACGCCGAGCGCGCCGATCAGGAAGCCGCCGCCCCAGCACAGGGCCGCCGCGATACCGGCCTTGCGCGGGCCCGCCCGCTCCAGCCAGCCGCCGAACAGGGCGGCCGAGAGGCCGAGCATCACGATGCCGATGGAGAAGACCATGACGAGGTCGCTGACGCGCCAGTCGCAGGTCGTCGTGAACAGGGCGGTCATCACGCCCATGTCGGGGCAGGCGGCGGGCGCGGGCTGGCCGACCGAGAGGGCGCGGGTCAGCGGCAGCCAAAAGACCGACAGGCCGTAAGCCATGCCGATGCAGAGATGGATCGCCAGGGCCGCGGGCGGAACGAGCCAGCGGTTGAAGCCCGGTTTGGCGACGATGCGTTCACGGGACAGCCGGCCGTGATCGCTTCCGGGCACGACCGCGCCCGCCAGTTCTGAATGCATCGAAGCTTCCTCCGAGCACGACTTCATTGACTGAGTCATGCATCGCGGAAAGCCTAGCGGTTCCGGGTACCGGTTGCCAGCACGCGAAACGCTCCAACCCGGGATTTAATCCCCGGTTGGAGCGCGCGAATTGCCAATCAGCCGGCGTCGCTGGCGCCTTCGCCCAGCTTCTGCGGATCGCGGGTCGCCGGGCGCACCGGGCTCTCGGCCTGGGGCTCGGCGCCGCGCAGGGCCCGCTGCACCAGGCTGTCGGCCCGGTCGCCCATCTCCGGCAGGGCGGCCTCGAGCTTCGAGACCATTTTGGGCGTCCAGAACGCCGTGATGTGCTTGTGCACCCCGGCCACCGCCTCCTCTTCCGGGTAGGACCGGAAGAAGGTGGCGATCTGGTTCGCCATCCGGAGGAGCTTGTCCTCCTGGGTCTGCGCGCTCATCGGCTCACTCCGCCGCGTCGAGTGTCTGGGCGATGCGCGTCAGCGAGAAATCCTCCTCGTAGAACTTCGCCTGCCAGTCGGAGGGTCGGTTGGTCCGCCGGACCTGGACCGCGGTCACCTTGTATTCCGGGCAGTTGGTCGCCCAGTCCGAGTAGTCGGTGGTGATGACGTTGGCGCCGGTCTTGGCGTGGTGGAACGTCGTGTAGACCACGCCGGGCTGCATCCGCTCCGAGACCTTGGCCTTGAGGGCGATGTCGCCGGACCGGCTCTCCAGGGAGACCAGATCGCCATCGACGATGCCGCGCAGCTCGGCGTCGAACGGGTGGATCTCCAGCACGTCCTCCTCGTGCCAGCGCGAGTTCTCGGTGCGCCGGGTCTGCGCGCCGACATTGTACTGGGACAGGATCCGGCCCGTGGTCAGGATCAGCGGGAACTTCGCCCCCGTCCGCTCCTCGGTGGCCACGAACTCGGTGATCATGAACCGGCCCTTGCCGCGGACGAAGCGGTCCACATGCATCATCGGCGTGCCGAGCGGCGCCTTCTCGTTGCAGGGCCACTGCACCGAGCCCAGCTCGTCGAGCTTGGCGTAGGACACGCCGGTGAAGCTCGGGGTCAGGCCGGCGATCTCGTCCATGATCTCGGACGGGTGGTTGTAGTGCATCGGGTAGCCGAGCGCGTTGGAGAGCAGCACCGTGCCCTCCCAGTCGCCGTAGCCGCCCATCGGGGGCATCACCTTGCGCACGCGGGAGATGCGGCGCTCGGCGTTGGTGAAGGTGCCGTCCTTCTCCAGGAACGAGGCCCCCGGCAGGAAGACGTGGGCGTATTTGGCGGTCTCGTTCAGGAACAGGTCCTGGATGACGATGCACTCCATCGCCTTGAGGCCGGACGTGACGTGGTGCGTGTCGGGATCCGACTGCGCGATGTCCTCGCCCTGGATGTACATGCCCTTGAACGAGCCATCGACGGCCTCGTCCAGCATGTTGGTGATGCGCAGGCCCGGCGCGTTGTCGAGCTTGGCGCCCCAGAGGGCTTCGAAGCTCTCGCGGGTGGCGTCGTCCGAGACGTGGCGGTAGCCGGTGAGCTCGTGCGGGAACGAGCCCATGTCGCAGGAGCCCTGGACGTTGTTCTGGCCGCGCAGCGGGTTCACGCCGGCCCCGAGCTTGCCGATATTGCCGGTGGCCATGGCGATGTTGGCCATGCCCATCACCATGGTCGAGCCCTGGCTGTGCTCGGTGACGCCCAGCCCGTAATAGATGCCGGCCGCGCCGCCCGTGGCGTAGAGCCGGGCCGCGGCGCGGACCTCGGCCGGGTCGAGGCCGGTGAATTGCTGCTGCGCCTCCGGGGAGTGGCGCTCCTCGGCGATGAACCGGGCCCAGGTCTCGAACTCGGCGAGATCGCAGCGCTCGCGGACATAGGCCTCGTCGATCAGCCCCTCGGTGACGATGACGTGCGCCAGCGAGTTGATGAAGGCGACGTTGGAGCCGGGCTTCAGCGGCAGGTGATAGTCGGCCTTGATATGGGGCGACTTCACCAGGTCGATCTTGCGGGGATCGGCGACGATCAGCTTGGCGCCCTGGCGCAGGCGCTTCTTCATCCGCGAGCCGAAGACCGGGTGGCCGTCGGTCGGGTTGGCGCCGATCACCAGGATCACGTCGGAATTCTCGACCGACTTGAAGTCCTGGGTGCCGGCCGAGGTGCCGAGCGTGGACATCAGGCCGTAGCCGGTGGGCGAGTGGCAGACGCGGGCGCAGGTATCGACGTTGTTGTTGCCGAAGGCGGCGCGCACCAGCTTCTGGACGAGGTAGGCCTCCTCGTTGGTGCAGCGCGACGAGGTGATGCCGCCGACCGAGTCCTTGCCGTAGGTCGCCTGGATCCGCTTGAACTCGGAGGCCGCGTGGTTGATCGCCTCCTCCCAGGACACCTCGCGCCACGGATCCGTGATCTTGGCGCGGATCATCGGCTTGGTGATGCGGTCCTTGTGGGTGGCGTAGCCGTAGGCGAAGCGGCCCTTGACGCAGCTATGACCCTCGTTGGCCTTGCCGCCCTTGTACGGCACCATCCGCACAACGCGGGTGCCCTGCATCTCGGCCTTGAACGAGCAGCCGACGCCGCAATAGGCGCAGGTCGTCACCTCGGCGTGCTCGGGCTGGCCGAATTCGTGGATCGACTTCTCCTGGAGGGTCGCGGTCGGGCAGGCCTGCACGCAGGCGCCGCAGGAGACGCACTCCGATTCCATGAAGTTGGTCGGACCGGCCGCCACGCGGCTGTCGAAGCCGCGGCCCGCGATGGTCAGCGCGAAGGTGCCCTGGACCTCTTCGCAAGCGCGCACGCAGCGGTTGCAGACGATGCACTTCGACGGATCGTAGGTGAAGTACGGGTTCGACTCGTCCTTCGGCAGATACTTCTCGGCCGTCGGCACGACGTGGTTGTCGCCCTCGTAGCCGTAGCGCACGTCGCGCAGGCCGACGACGCCGGCCATGTCCTGCAATTCGCAATCGCCGTTGGCGGCGCAGGTCAGGCAGGTCAGCGGGTGATCGGAGATGTAGAGCTCCATCACGCCCTTGCGGAGCTTGGCGAGCTTGTCGGTCTGCGTGCGCACGACCATGCCGTTCTCGGCCGGCGTGGTGCAGGAGGCCGGCGTGCCGCGCCGCCCCTCGATCTCCACGAGGCAGAGCCGGCAGGAGCCGAACGGCTCCAGCGAGTCGGTGGCGCAGAGCTTCGGGATCTGGGTGCCGGCATGCATCGCCGCCGCCATCACCGAGGTGCCGGCCGGCACCGTCACGTCCATGCCGTCGATCGTCAGGGTGACGGTCTGCTCCGCCACGCGGATCGGCGTGCCGTAGTCGATCTCCTTGATCAGGCCCATCGACGTCTCCTCACTCGGCCGCGACCGGCAGATCGCCGGCGCGCCTGAAATCTTCCGGGAAATGGGTGATCGCGCTCATCACGGGCATGGGCGTGAGCCCGCCCATGGCGCAGAGCGACCCATCGGTCATGACCTCGCAGAGGTCCTCGATCAGCTTCAGGTTCGTCTCCGGCCGGATGCCGGCGATGACCTTGTCCATGGTCTCGACGCCACGGGTCGCACCGATGCGGCAGGGGGTGCACTTGCCGCAGGATTCGGTGGCGCAGAACTCGAAGGCGAAGCGCGCCTGGGCGGCCATGTCGACGGTGTCGTCGAACACCACGATGCCGCCATGGCCGACGAGACCCTTCTGGGCCGCCATCGCCTCGTAATCGAGAGGCGTGTCGAGCAGATGATCGGGGAAGTAGGCCCCGAGCGGGCCGCCGACCTGCACGGCCCGCACCGGACGGCCCGAACGGGTGCCGCCACCGTAATCCTCGATCACCTCGCGGAGCGTCACGCCGAAGGCGAGCTCGATCAGGCCGCCATGCTTGATGTTGCCGGCGAGCTGGATCGGCAGGGTGCCGAGCGAGCGGCCCATGCCGTAATCGGCATAGGCCTTGGCGCCGTGCTCCAGGATCCACGGCACGGCCGTGAAAGTCATGACGTTGTTGACCAGGGTCGGCTTGCCCAGAAAACCCTTGAGCGCCGGGATCGGCGGCTTGGCCCGCACGATGCCGCGCTTGCCCTCCAGGCTCTCCAGCAGCGAGGTCTCCTCGCCGCAGATATAGGCGCCCGCCCCGAGCCGGACCTCGAGGTGGAAGGTCTTGCCCGAGCCGAGGATGTCGTCGCCCAGGACACCCGCCTGGATGCCGTTGGCGATCGCCTCCTTCAGGGTGGCGAAGGCCTGCGGGTATTCCGAGCGCAGGTAGATGTAGCCGCGCGTGGCCCCGGTCGCGACCGCCGCGATGGTCATGCCCTCGATGAGGTTGAAGGGGTCGCCCTCCATCATCATCCGGTCGGCGAAGGTGCCGGAATCGCCCTCGTCGGCGTTGCAGACGACGTATTTCTGCTCGCCCTTGGCGAGCATCACGGTGTTCCACTTGATGCCGGCCGGGAAGCCGGCGCCGCCGCGGCCGCGCAGCCCGGAATCACGCACCGCCGCGACGATGCCCTCGGCATCGAGCTTCAGCGCGGCCTCGAGCCCGCGATAGCCGCCATGGGCGCGGTAATCGGCCACCGAGACCGGATCGACCGCGCCGCAGCGGTGGAAGGTCAGCCGCTGCTGGCGGGCCAGGAACGGTATTTTCTCCGGGTCGCCGAGGCGCAGGGCATGCTCGCCGCCGGTGGTCAGGCCGCCATCGAGCAGCGCGTCGACATCCGAGACCTTGACCGGACCGTAGGCGACCCGGCCCTCCGGCGTGGCGACCTCCACCATCGGCTCGAGCCAGAACAGGCCGCGCGAGCCGGTGCGCACGATGGTGACATCGAGGCCGCGGCGCTCGGCGCCGGCGAACAGGGCCCGGGCGACCTTGTTGGCCCCGAGGCCCAGAGCCACGGCATCCCGGGGGACGTAGAGGGTGACGCTCACTGGCGGGTCTCCCGCTTGGTTTCGGCCAGCGCCTCGTCGAGGGAATCGGCGGTCAGATGGGCGACCGGCTCGCCGTCGATGAGGGCCGCGGGGCCGTTGGCGCAGAGGCCGAGGCAGTAGACCGGCTCGACCGTGGCGCTGCCGTCGGCAGTGGTCTCGTGCCAGCCGCAGCCGAGGCGGCCGAGGATCTCGCGGTGGATCTTGTCCGAACCCATGGCTTGGCAGGCCTCGGCCCGGCACAGCTTCACCTCGTGGCGGCCGGCCGGGTGGGCGCGGAAGTCATGGTAGAAGGTGATGCAGCCATGCACCTCGGCGCGCGACAGGTTCAGCGCGTCGGCGATGAGCGGCACGGCGCCGCCATCGACGTAGCCGAAGGTCGCCTGCAGCGCGTGCAGGATCGGCAGCGTCGCGCCTTCGAGATGGGTATGTTCTGCAATGATCCCGGAGGCGCGTTCCGCGCTCCAGGGCTCGTGACGCGCCATGGTTTCCAGCCCAGTCTGTTCCTTTTCTAAAGCGAAGTGGAACAGAAATGCCGAACCCCATCAATCGTGCAGTCCGGTGGACCGACAAAGGATCCCTGTCGAACTGTCACCCGCGCGATGGTCGCGGCGACAAACCATGATAAGTCTTTCTTAAAGCGTTCATTTCCGATGCACGGCGGCGGCCGGAAAATCTTGCGTGCACCGCAACATCGCTTTGTGCCATGCACGAAATTGCATCCGCCCGGGCAGACGGCGCCTCAGAACTCCATGTCCAGCTCTTCGATCTCGTCCGGCTCGTCGGCGGCGGCCTCGGCCCATTCGACCATGGGCGCCCAGTGCAGGATCGTGTCCCGGTAGGCGGCGGACCGGGGCGGCAGCGCCACGTCGTAGGTGCGGAACCGGGTGCAGACCGGGGCATAGAGCGCGTCGGCCAGCGTCGGGCGCGGGCCGAACAGGAACGGGCCGTCATAGCGATCCAGGCAATCGTCGAAGATCGTGACGATACGCTCGATATCGGCCCGGGCGCCGTTGAACACCCGGAAGCCCGGATGGAAGGCGCGCAGGTTCATCGGCAGCGCCGAGCGCAGGTTGACGAAGCCCGAATGCATCTCGCCCGCGATGGAGCGGCAATGGGCGCGCTCGGCAATATCGCGGGGCAGCAGGCCCGCCTCCGGGAAGGTCTCGCCGAGATACTCGGCGATGGCGAGGGTGTCCCAGACCACCACGTCGCCGTGGCGCAGGCGCGGCACCAGGAAGGACGGGGACAGGTGCAGCAGCTCGGCCCGGCTGGTGGCATCCGTGCCCGACAGGACCTCGGTGTCGAAGGCGAGCCCGGCCATCCGGCAGATCAGCCAGCCCCGCAGGGACCAGGACGAGTAGTTCCGGCTGGAGATGGTGAGCGTGGCGGCGGTCATCGTCTTCACCCCGGGCGCGTCGCCGATCATGCGATCAGTTCTGCCGGATCCAAGACTCATGCCGATTCGATCCGGGCGAATCGCGACGCGCCGAATATTACTCCCGTCGCAGCAGCGCGGCGACCTCCGCCTCCTCGGCCGCCGACAGGGTCCGGACCGGCGCGGCCGGCCGCCGGCGGGCGAGGCGCCAGATCCCGAACCCGCCGAGCAGGACGGCCAGGATCGGGGTCAGCCACAGCAGCAGTGTGTGGAGGGCGAAGACCGGCCGCAGCAGCACGAACTCGCCGTAGCGGTCCACGACGTAGCGCAGCACCGCCGGATCGCTGTCGCCCTTCTGCAGGCGCTCGCGGACGATGACGCGCAGGTCCTTGGCGAGCGGCGCGTCGGAATCGTCGATCGACTGGTTCTGGCAGACGAGGCAGCGCAGCTCCGACGAGATCTCCCGGGCGCGATGCTCCAGCACCGGATCCTTCAGCACCTCGTCGGGCTGGACGGCGTGGGCGGGGGCGGCGAATGCCAAGACGGTAAGGAGCGCGAAGACGAGGCGGCCACGCGCCCTCCCTCCCCCCTCTGCGGGGGAGGGTGGCCCCTGCGTCAGCAGGGGTCGGGAGAGGGGAGCGACGGTGCAGGGCAGATCGCGCCAGGAGCCGAAACCCGCTCCGTCGCGCTGCCCCTCTTCCCCCCTGCTGCGCAGGGTACCCTCCCCCGCAGAGGGGGGAGGGAATATCCGCCGGAACCTCGCGCTCAATCCCATATCCCGACCCATCACTCGGCCGGCACCGCGGCCGCGTTGGGCATGGCCCGCGCCCGCGCCTTGGCCGGGACGCCGACGCGCATCCGGCGGTCGGTGAGCGACAGCCCGCCACCCAGCGCCATGACCACGGCGCCGAGCCAGATCATCAGCACCAGCGGCTTGTAGTAGAGGCGCACGCCGACGCCGCCGTCCTGGCCGATCTCGCCGAGGCTGGCATAGACCTGGCTCGCCCCGATGGTCAGCAGGCCCGATTCGGTCACCGACATCTTGCGGCTCGGGTAGAACCGCTTGCCGGTCTCGACCCGGCCGACCTCGTCGCCGGAGCGGGTGCGGATCGTCAGGAAGGCCGCGGCCTCCTCGTAGTTCGGGCCGGCCCGGGGCGCGACCCGGTCGAGGGTCGCCGTGTAGGGGCCGGTCGAGAGGGTCTGGCCGGGCTTGAGCGTCGCCAGCCCCTCGGTGGCCCAGCCCTGCGCGGCGATGCCGATCACCACCACGCCGACGCCGGCATGGGCGAGCGCGGTGCCCCAGGCCGAGCGCGGCAGGCCGATGGCCCGGCGCCCGATCTGACCGAGGTCGCGCGTCCGGCTGGAGCCGAAGCCCCGGGCCCGGGAGACGATCTCCAGGGCCGAGCCGATCAGCAGGTAGGCGCCGAGCCCGATCCCAAGCGGCGCCATCACGGGGCCGCCCCAGGTCAGGGCCAGGACCGCGAAGCCGACCACTAGGGCGACGGCGAGCGCCGCGAACAGGCGCTGCGAGGCGGCGAGCACGTCGCCCCGCTTCCAGGCGAGCGCCTGGCCGAACGGGACGATCAGCAGGAGCGGGATCGCCAGGGGGATGAAGGTCGCATTGAAGAAGGGCGGGCCGACCGTGATCTTCTCGCCGGTCAGCATCTCCAACAGCAGCGGATAGAGCGTGCCCACCAGCACCGTGGCGCAGGCGGCCACGAGGAACAGGTTGTTGAGCACGAGGGAGCCCTCCCGGGAGATCGGCGCGAACAAGCCGCCCTGCCGCAGCAGCGGCGCCCGCCAGGCGAACAGCGTCAGCGAGCCGCCGATGAACAGGATCAGGATCGCCAGGATGAAGACGCCGCGGGTCGGGTCGGTGGCGAAGGAATGCACCGAGGTGATCACCCCGGAACGGACCAGGAAGGTGCCGATCAGCGACAGGGAGAAGGTCAGGATGGCGAGCAGCACCGTCCACACCTTCAGGGCGTCGCGCTTCTCCATCACCACGGTGGAGTGCAGCAGAGCCGTGCCGGCGATCCAGGGCATCAGGGAGGCGTTCTCCACCGGATCCCAGAACCACCAGCCGCCCCAGCCGAGCTCGTAATAGGCCCAGTACGAGCCCATCGCGATGCCGAGGGTCAGGAACGACCAGGCGACCAGCGTCCAGGGCCGCACGGCCCGCGCCCAGACCGCGTCGATCCGCCCGTCGATCAGGGCGGCGACCGCGAAGGCGAAGCTGATCGAGAAGCCGACATAGCCGACGTAGAGGAGCGGCGGATGGATCGCCAACCCGACGTCCTGCAGCAGCGGGTTGAGGTCGTTGCCCTCCAGCGGGGCCGGGACCACGCGGCTGAACGGGTTCGAGGTCGTGATGATGAACAGCACGAACACGAAGGTGATCAGGCCCTGCACGCCGAGCGTGTTGGCCCGCAGCCGCGGCGGCACGGAGTTCCGGGCCACCGCCACGCAGGCGCCGAACAGGGTCAGGATCAGGACCCAGAGGAGCATCGAGCCCTCGTGGTTCCCCCAGACACCGGAGACCTTGTAGATCAGCGGCTTCTGGGTGTGCGAGTTCTCGACGACGTTCTGGACCGAGAAGTCCGAGGTGACGTGCGCCCAGGTGAGCGCCGCGAAGGCGAACAGCACGCAGGCGAAGGCGCCGAGTGCCGCCTGCGAGGCGGCCTGGCGCAGGGCCGGGTCGCCCGAGCGCGCCGCCCAGACCGGCATCACCATCTGGACGAGGGAGATCGCCAGCGCGAGCGCGAGCGCGAAATGGCCGGTCTCGACGATCATGCCGGATTCCTTACCGCTCGCTGCGGGGGCCGAGGGTCCCGCCGTTGGAGGCGGTGACGGGCTTCGGCCCGGCCTTAGGCGCGCCCTTGTCGCCCCCCTCCTGCCAGCGCCCCTGCGCCTTCAGGGCGTCGGCGACCTCGCGGGGCATGTACGATTCGTCGTGCTTGGCGAGAACGGTGTCGGCCCGGAACCGGCCGCCCGGCTCCAGCATGCCCTCGGCCACGACGCCCTGGCCCTCGCGGAACAGGTCGGGCAGCAGGCCCTTGTACTGGACCTCGACGGTGGCGTTGGTGTCGGTGACGGCGAAATCCACCGTCTGGTCGGGCCCGCGCTTGAGCGAGCCGTCCTTCACCAGCCCGCCGAGCCGCAGGCGGGTGCCGGGGGCGATGCCCTGCTGGGCGATATCGGTGGGCGAGCGGAAGAACACGATCGACCCGCTCATGGCGAACAGGATCAGCCCCACGGCGAGCGCCAAGACGCTGCCGCAGGCGGCGATCAGGATCAGGCGGCGGCTCTTACGCGTCACGACTCTTCCACCCCGGGATCCGACGGGTCTGGGCCCGAACAGACCTAAACCGTTCTCATTCTAGCCTTGCAGGGTGTCGGCCCGGCAGCCGCGCCGGTCAAGGGCGTCGGGCAGGACCGATTGTCGTACGAACAGCGGCCGCGACGGTCAGGGATTGGATCTCGGGGCCAGATCGAGCTCCCGGGCGAGTCCGTCGAGCCGGCTCACCGCCTCGGCGTTGGTCGCCAACGCCATCCGGGCGCGGTCGAGGGCCTTGATCGCCTGGTCGCGCTCGCCGAGTGCGCTGTAGGAGCGCACGAGCCGCAGCCACTCGTCCGGCGTGCCGCCCCGGGCCGTGAGACGCCGGTCGAGGCCGTCGACCATGCCGCGGATCGCCACGTCGCGCTCGGCCGGCGACATCGCCTGCATGGCCGCGGCAGCCGATTCGGTGTCGGAGCGGGGCGCGGGACCCGCCATGGGCCCGGGGGCCGACGGTGGGGCCGGAGCACCCGGATCGAGCCCGAGGATGCGGGCGCCGGCCTCGACCTGGGCGAGCCCCTGCGGGTCGCCGGCCAGCGCCACCCGGGCGCGCGCCAGGGCATCGATCGCCTGATCGCGCTCGCCGAGCACCGCCCGGGAGCGGGTGAGCCGCAGCCATTCGTCTGGCGTGCCGCCCCCGGTCTTGAGCCGAGCATCGAGCCCGTCGACCATGCCGCGGATCGCCGCCTGCTGCTCGGCCGGAAGTTTCTGGGGCGTCGGAGGCATAGCGGCCGGCGCCGGCTCGCCCTTGAGCCGGGCGAGGTTCTGCCGGACGAGCCCGAGCCAGGGCGCGTCGGCGGGGCTCGCGGCCTCCAGGGCGCTGAGTTGGCGGATCGCCTCGCCGGTATCGCCGGCCTGCTCGGCGGCGCGCGCGAGATAGAAGCGGGGTTTGGGTGCGTTCTGCTCCTTGGCCTGCGCCTTCTCGAACAAGGCCTTGGCCTCGGGCGAGACGGTGCCTTCGCCCGCCGCCGTCAGGGCCTCGCCCCAATCGGCCAGGGTGTCGGCGCTCTCGCCCTTCAGGCGCGCGATGTTGGCGAAGGCGCGGGCCGCGTCGTCGAACCGGCCGGTGCGCATATAGACCGGGGCGAGCACGGCCCAGCCGCGGGCATCGTTCGGGTCGCGGGCGAGGCGCGCCTCGATCTGCCCGACCGCCTTCATCAGGTCCTCGGTGCCGCCCCGGGCGGCCTGCCGGTCGGCATCGGTCTGCGCGGGCAGTTCCGGCGAGCCGTAGAGGCCGTAGGCGATCAGCGCGACCAGCGGGATCGTGGACAGCGCGAAGGCGGAGGCCGCCCGGCGCCGGCGCAGCCGCGGCTCGGCCGGGCGCGCGGCCTCGTCGGCATCGGCATCCTCCGCGTCGCGCCGGGCGTCGCGGCTCGCCCGCAGCAGGCGGCGGGCCGCCTCGGCACGGGCGGTCTCGGCCTCGTCCGGGGCGATGAGGCCGCGCTCCAGATCGCGCGCGATCTCGGCGATCTGGTCCTCGTAGAACGCCGTCTCGGTATCGACGCTGGAGGCACCGCTTTCGCCGGCGGGAACGGCCGTGCGTCGCGACATCGGCCAGAGCAGGCCGAGCACGGTCGCCGCGGTCATGCCCGCCAGGATGAACCAGATCGCCGTCATCGAACCTTCGCCAGCGGGCCCGACCGACCCGCATGTCACCACGCCCTGTGGAGCCGGCCGCGAGATGCCACGACGGCCCCCGGCGGCGGCACGGTGTCACGCAACTCCCGGGCGATGACAAGGGGCGCAACCGGACCATGAAGCCGCGTCCCGCGGCGGGAAAACCCGCCTCCGATCAGTGGCTGGCGGCGCCCACCGGCGCGTCGCCCGGCACTTCGAGGACCGCCCGCAGGCCGCCAAGGCTCGCCTGTTCCAGGGTGAAGCGGCCCCGGTAGAGGGCGGCGAGATCGGCCACGATGGACAGGCCGAGGCCCGAGCCGGGCTTCGATTCATCCAGGCGCCGGCCGCGGCCGAGCACGGCCTGGCGGGCCTCCGGGGGCAGGCCCGGGCCGTCATCCTCGATGGCCACGACGAGGTGGGGATAATCGTGCTTGGCCACCGCCTCGGCCCGGATCGCCACCCGGCCGTGGGCCCATTTCGAGGCGTTGTCGACGAGGTTGCCGACCATCTCCTCGAAATCCTGGCGCTCGCCCCGGAAGCGCAGGCCCGGAGGAACGTGGACATCGTAGGCGATATCCTTGTCCCGGTAGATCTTGCCGAAGGTCCGGACGAGGCCGGCCAGGGCCGGCTCGACCTCCGTGGAGGTGCCCAGCGTCCCGGCGAGCGCGGCCGCGCGGGCGCGGTCGAGGTGGTAATTCACCTGGTCGCGCATCACTGCCGCCTGCTCGCGGATCTTCTGGGCGAGCTCCTCCGGGGCGTCCGAAGCGCCGACCTCGTTGACGATGATCGAGAGCGGCGTCTTGAGCGCGTGGGCGAGGTTGCCGACCTGGGTGCGGGCGCGCTCCAAAATCTCCCGGTTGGTCTCGATCAGGAGGTTCACCTCGCCGGTGAGCGGGGCGATGTCGCGCGGATAGGTGCCGGTGATGCGGTCGGCCTCGCCGCGGCGCACGGCACCGAGCGCGGCGCGCATCTTCTTCAGGGGCGCCAGGCCGAACCGGATCTGCAGCAGGGTGGTGATCGCCAGCGACAGGCCGAGCAGCCCGAACGTGATGGTCAGCGAGTTCCGGAACCGGTCGACGTCGTTGACGATCTCGTCGGCGGGGCCGGCCACCCGGACGGTGTAGCGGCCCTCCTCACCCAGATCGACGTCGCGCTCCATGATGCGCAGCAGCCGCCCGTCCTGGGCCTTGCCGTAGCCCTGCCGGATCTGTCCGACCCCGACCTTGCCGTCGGAATCGGTGGCCGGCCCCAGCGGCACGCCGACCAGCGAGCGGGAGGTGCGCAGGTCCCGGGGCTTCGCGTCGGGCTTGCCGACCTGCCAGTACCAGCCGGACAGGGGCAGATCGAAGCGCGGATCGCCGAGCGAGAAGGTCCGGCTCTCGGGATCGTTGGGCGAGACGAGGTCGGTGGCGAGGTTGTTGGTGAAGACCAGGAGCCGGCTGTCGAAGGCGCGCTCGGTGTTCTCCCGGTACAGCGTCGTGAGGATCCAGGCCGCGATCAGCAGGATCGCCGAGCTCGACAGGAACGCCGACACGGCCAGCCGCACCGCGATCGAGCGGCGGCGCAGGGAGAAGAGACCGATCAGGGTTTTCATCGGCCGCCTGGGGACTGGGGATGCGATTTCGCCTTAGCCGCGACGCGCTGGTAGAGAAATGCTCCGACCACGGAAGCGATCGTGCCGCCCCCGATCGTTCCTGCGACCCAGGGCTGGCCAAGCCAGAGTGCAAAGGCGGCAACCGATAGAGCAGCGAGCGCAAATAGGAGCGCACTGATCTGGCCGCGCACGTCCTGCCGAATGGCAGCCTCCAGAGCTTGCCGCTCGTAGATCCGACGGTGATCGGCCTCCAACTCCCATTGCCGAAAGATGCGCTCGGGTGAATCAGGGACCAACCGGGCAAATCCTTCGAGCACGGCAGGCGGCGGCAAAGGTCCTTGCCAGAAGCTGCTGCGTCCGACCTCGACCGGCACCTCACCGCGATTCGTAAGTGTGCCCTGGTCTGTGGGAGCTGGCTGGCGCGCGGGTGTCCTAGTCCTGCTTGATCGGCTCACGCGCCGCCTCACGCTCGATCACGCCACGCAGATCATCGCCGATGCGGCGAAAATCACCGCGCAGAGCCTCAGTTTCGTCCCGGTGCGGATACCGGATCGGTTCCGATGCGACGGGCCAGAACGAAGCGAGGGCATCCAGGCCGACCCTGTAGCGGGACCAGCGTGTCCGCGGCGCCGGATCGGGTCTTTCGGCGGAAGTCATGGCGGTGGCAAATCCGTGGCGCGAAGCCCTGAGCGATGTAACTCTTCGGCGATACCGGGACAACCGCACTCACCCCGGTGTCACCGCATCATAGTACACCGCGCCCCGCATCAGCGGCCGCGCGGTGCGGAAGAACGAGCCCCGCTCCGCCCGCCATCCCGTGCCGTCCCGCGCCACGGTGGCGTCGGCGGTGAGGATGCCCGAGGGCATGCCGACCCGGAGCGCCGCGTCGCCGGTGGCGCGGGCGACCTCGCGGACCAGGCTGCCCGCGATCCGCGCGGCGACCGCGAGGCACAGGGTGGCGGTGAGCGGCAGGGCCTGGTGCGGCACGCCGTTCGAGATCACCCGGGCGGTGAGGTCGACGTCCGGGGCGCGGATCGCCGCCCCGGACAGGCTGGAGGAATCCTGGGGCGGCGCGACCAGGCCGACGAAGGGGACGTGCACGATCCGCGCGGCGGCGTCGGGATCGGGGGCGATGCCCATCGCCACGGAGGCGGCCAGGCGGATCCGCGCCAGCCGGTCGAGGAGGCCGGGCACCGCCTCAAGGGCGGCGGGCAATTCGGTGCCGGTCAGACCGAGATCGGTGGCGCGGACGAACACGCAGGCATTGGCCGCATCCACCAGCGAGGCCTCGATCGGGCCGAGCCCCGGCACGTCGAGAACCTGCCGGACGGCGCCGGTGGGCAGCAGCCTTCCGGTGGTGGCGCCGCCCGGATCGACGAAATCGAGGCGGATCGGCGCGCCGGTGCCGGTGACGCCGGGGATCGCCAGGTCGCCGCGATAGACGGCGCGGCCGCCCCGGACCTCGAAGCCGGCCTCGATGCGCTTGCGCGTATTGGTGTTGAAGATCCGCAAGCACACCGGGCCGTCGGCGACCTCCACGAGCCCCTCGTCCACCGCGAAGGGACCCACCGCCGAGAGCATGTTGCCGCAATTGCCCGACAGGTCGATCCGCCCCTCGCGGACCACGACCTGCACGAAGGTGTAGTCGATGTCGGCATCCGGCCGGGTCGAGGGCTCGACGATGCAGATCTTCGAGACCGAGGAGACACCCCCGCCCATGCCGTTGAGCTGGCGCCCGAACGGGTCGGGGCTGTCCATGGCGGAGAGGAAGGCGGGCTCCCAGGCGGCGATGGCCCCGGGCACGTCCTGCCGGCGCAGCATCAGCGCCTTGCTGGTGCCGCCGCGCATGAACACGGCCGGCAGCGTGCCACCGGTGGCCAAGCTCGTCACACCCGCGCCGGGGGCTGGTTCGGATCCACGAGGTAGCCCAGCCCGCGCACGGTCTGGATCAGGTCGACGGCGAGCTTCTTGCGCAGGCGGCCGACGAACACCTCGATGGTGTTCGAATCCCGATCGAAATCCTGGTCGTAGAGGTGCTCGGTCAGCTCGGCCCGGGAGACCACCCGGCCGGTATGGTGCATCAGGTAGGAGAGCAGCCGGTATTCGTGGCTGGTGAGCTTCACCTGGGCGCCGTCGACGAAGACCTTGCCGGAGCGGGTATCGAGGGTGACGGGGCCGCAGGCGATCTGGCTGGAGGCGTGGCCGGCCGCCCGGCGCAGGAGCGCCCGGACCCGGGCCATCAGCTCCTCCATGTGGAACGGCTTGGTCACGTAATCGTCAGCGCCGGCATCGAAGCCGTCGACCTTGTCGGACCAGCGGTCCCGGGCGGTCAGGATGATCACGGGGGTCTTCACCCCGGCGCGGCGCCACTTCTGCAGCACTGAGACGCCGTCGGCCTTGGGCAGGCCCATGTCGAGGATGATCGCGTCGTAGGGCTCGCTCTCCCCGAGATAGCCGCCCTCCTCGCCGTCATAGGCCTTGTCGGCGACGTAGCCGGCCTCTTCCAGCGCCGCGACCACCTGACGGTTGATGTCCCGGTCATCCTCCACGACGAGCAGTCGCACGGCTCACTCCATTCCACTGCGGGTGTGAAGCCCGGTCAGTATTGGCCCGCGACCTTGCCGGTGCGGGCGTCGACGATCACGTGCACGAAATGCCCGTCCCGGCGCAAGGCGGTCAGCATGTAGACGAGGCCGTCCTCGTGGCGACACAGGCTGGCGCGCTGGATCTCGGCCCGGGGGATCACCGTGCGGGCCGCCCGGATCGCCGCCACCGGGGCGATCACCCGGCGCTCGCCGACCTCCTCGCGCATGTCGGCGGGCGACAGGCAGGTCTCGATTCGCAGGGGCGTCGGATCCGCCACCGGGGCGGCCTGCGGGGCCGGCCCGTCATCGGCCATGGAGCCGAGGCCGCTGGCGGCGAGGGCCGCGGCGGTCAGGCTGATGGCAACGAGGGTGATGGCGTAGCGCATTGCCAGAAGATTTGCGCCGAGGGCACTGAATGCGCCCTGAATACGTAGCTGTAGGCGCGACGACGCGCGATCGGCCGGCTGGCTGCCTCGGGGAAGCGTGAGCTGTTTGATCGCGGACGGCATCGTGCGGGCTCTACGGCCGACGGGCTTTTCGGGTTCCACCGGCCCGGCCACGCTGCACAGGCGGTGACGCAACCCCGGCAGCCCCGGATCTAGCGCGCGTGCCGGCATCCGGGCGCGGGTTCCGGCGGGTCCGGGTATGCCGGCGCGGCCGCCTGCGCGGCCAGGACGGCATCGATCGACCAGGGTCGCGCCCCGAGCTGCGCCCCCAGCTGAAGCGTGATCGCGAGCGCGGCCGCCCCGGACAGGGCCAGCCAGACTCGGTCGAGGATCCGGTTCCAATGCGGGCTCATCGCGGGCCTCCCGTGATCAGGGTCCAGAACGCCCGCAGGGCGGGCATGCGCTCGGTGAGCCAGGCGATCTGGTCCGAGAACCAGTGCGCACCCGCCGCCGCGGTGACGAAGGCGAACAGGATCGCGTGCTTGAGGCGCCGGAGATAGCGGCGCAGCACCCGCCGCTCGACATGCGCGTCCACGAGCTCGTCGAGGACGGCGAGCCGCGGCTCGGTCTGGCGCGCCACGTAGGCGTGCCAGAAGGGCGGAAACCGGATGGTGCGCGCCCGGTCGCCGGGGTCCGGCGGATGGCGCGCGGGGTGACGGGCGGTGGTCATAGTGTTCTGCCCCCGGCCGACGATGGTCGCACCTCGCTCCATGCAAGACGCGACGCGCTCTCCTCCCCTTGCGGGGAGGAGCTGGAGGTGGGGGTCGTGGAGAAGGCACCGCTGCGCCCGATCCGGCACACCCACCCCTGCCCCTCCCCGCAAAGCGGAGGGGAAAAGCGAGGAGCTTCAGCTGCTTACCGCCAATCGTGGCGGATCGGGCCGCTAGCCCCGATGCTCATCCCCCGCGCGCAGCGCCGCCAGCGCCGGGGTCAGGACGTTGCCGACGCTGGCCTGCGGGTCGAGCGGCAGGGCCCGGAAGATCCGGGCCGCGACGCCCTCCGCACCGCCGGCCTGCCGGACGACATGGGCCGGCGCGGTGGCCAGGACGTGCCGGGCGCCGGCCGCGACCACGGCGGAGCCGAGATCGACGCTCACGGTCCGGCCCCGGGCGGCGCCGGCCACGGCGTTCTGGCCGTACTCGGCCCCGGCCCGGATCGCGGCCTCGACGCGCTCCCGGGTCAGGAGCGAGGCCGCCCAGGGCGCGACACGGGCGATACCGGCGGTGACCGCCGCGGCGGCGATCGGTACCAGCACCGCCGAGACCGGCTGCAGCAGGCCGACCAGCCAGTCGCCCCAGGGGATCGCCACAGTGCCCGTGGGCGCAGCGGCCAGCGCCGGGGAGACCAGGGCGACGAACGGGATCGCGGCGCTAGCGAGCGCCAGCCCGGCACGGAAAAAGCGCGTCATGATCGATCTCCGGTGTTGCGCGCACGGCGGACCCGGCCGGCTCGGGATTCGGGGATGGGCGGCGCGGCGCCGTCGCGCAGGGCCGCGAGCGCCCGGCGGGCCCAGTCCAGCCGGCTCGCCAGCGCGATCACTCCCGGCCGCTCGAAGAGCCGGCACACGGTCTCGGTGGCGGCCTCCAGGGTCGGGGCCTGGCGCAGGGCGGCGAGCGCGGTCGCCTCGGTGGTGCGCAGCTCGACGCAGAGGTAGCGGTACTGCGCGTCGAGGGATGCGGGATCGCAGGCATGGGCCCGGCACCAGGCCTCCATGGCCACCCGCCGGGGGCCGGTCCATTGCGCCAGCCCCCAGCCGCCCCGGGACCCGGCCACCACAGGGGCGACCTCCTGGAGCTTGCGGAAGCCGCCGCTCTCGTGGCCGAGATTGCCCAGGAGGCCGGCGGCCTGGAAGTCGGTGAGCCCGAGATCGCGCATGAGGCGCGGCCCGAGGCTCCGGCACCCGGCCGCGAAGGCGTCGCCCGGCCCCCGGGCCGGACCGGTGGTTGCGGGCATGGGTCTTCTCCGGGCAGGGTCCGCGCGACGCGGACGGGGGACACGTGGGACACGGACAGGACCGGCCGCTGGTGTTCATCGGCGATTCGATCACCGCCGGCTGGGGCCTCGCCCGGGCCGAGACGTTCGCCCGGCACGGCTTCATCGCCCGGGGCGTGCCGGGCCAGACGAGCGGGCAGATCCGCGCCCGGTTCCTGCGGGACGCGGCCGGCGCCCGGGGCATCCACCTGCTGTGCGGGATCAACGACATCGCCGAGATCGGCGGCCCGGTCTCGGACGGGGCGATCCGGGACAACATCGCCGCCATGGCGCGGCTCGCCTTCGAGGCCGGGCTGCCGCTCTGGATCGGCACCGTGACGCCGAGCGATTTTTGGGGGTGGCGCCCGGAGCTAAGACCCGTGGCGCGCATCCACGGCCTGAACCGCTGGATCCGCGCCCATTGCACCGCCAGCGCCGCGGCGCTGATCGATTATCACGCGCCGCTCACCACGAGTTCGGGGGCGCTCCGGCCGGAATTCACCGAGGACGGCATCCACCTCAACGAAGCCGGCTACACGGCGATCGAGCCGGTGATGCTGGCGGCGTTGGCGCCCGGGGATGACTGGTGAGGCGGGACTGACGGATCCACAGGCCTATCGCGACGGCGACGTTTCCCCTCGCCCGACATCCTTCCGACGTTCACACATCGGCTTGTGCCGACCGCGACGCGCTCCCTCTCCCGTGCGGGAGAGGGGACCGGAGCCCCGTCCGGTAAACGGGGGATCCGGCAGTTCGGCATGCCAGAAGCGCAGACGTTGCCAGAGCGGCGGTGATGGGGCGGCTCAAAGCGAGACGCGCGTCCGCCCCCCTCAAGATCCCAATCCCAGCCAATACGTTGAAATAGTCCCGGCACCGGTCACCGTGCCGCCGGTCGTGCGGCGGTTGCGGAGGGTGAAGCCGGCGGCGGTCACGTCGCTGACCTGGCTGGCGTAGAGCGTCCCGGCATCCCGGGCGACGGGCTGCGCCCAGACGCCCAGGCAGGCGCTGGGGAAGGCCGGCGCGAACGACACGGAGACGTCAGCGTCCGTGCTCGTGGCGAGCCCCCAGTGCAGGATCAGGCCGTTGGCGAGCCGGGCGTAGCCGGCCGGAGCCAGCGCCTGCGTGCCGAGCGCCAGCGGGGTGCCGTCGGCGCGCTGGTAGTGGCGCACGCGCCAGCGGCCGGCGCCGTCCGAGGTGGCCAAGCAGGTATCGTCGGCGGCCGTGACGATGTCGGCCCGGGTCGGCAGGGCCAGCTGCTCGGCATCGTGGACCAGGGTGGCGGCGCCCGCGAAGCGCAGGAGCCGCTCCCGGTCGGCGCCGGTGCCGAAGCGGGTGATCCGGGCCGTGCCGGTCACCAGCACGCGCCGCGTGCCGCTGCTGCCGAGATCCGTGGTCGCCGCCGAGGCCAGCACGGTCTCCGTGGAGGCGAAATCGATCCCGCCCTTCGCCGCAGAGGCGGTGAGCGCGGTGGCGAAGGCGGACCCGTCGGGCGAGACCTTCAAGGAGAAGTCGTCGCTGCCGAGGAGGCCCAGCAGGGCACGGGCGGAGTAGCCGGTCTGGAGGATGAGGACGGCATCCCGGGACGCCGCCTGCTTGTTGACCGACATCCGCATGTCGCCGGAGCCCGGCGTCGCGTCGTCCCAGGTGAGCAGGGCCGCGTCGGACTTCACCGCGAGGCGGTTGGTCACGTCCGCCCCGGTGTTGATGCCAAGCCGGCTGACGCTCTGGATCGCCGTGAGCGTCCGGCGGAAGCTGCCCCAGGCGCTCCCGTCGAACACGTAGAGGTCGGCCTCGTCGATCAGGTAGGCGAACCAGCCGGCCCGGGGCACGGCGCCGATCCAGACCCCGTCGGCGTAGCGCACCACCTGGCCGGCGAGCCCGGCCCAGGCGCCCCCCGGATTCGACGCGACCACGAGATAGCGGTCGCCGTCGGCGGGGTTCTGGGGCGGCGCGGTGAGGTCTTTGTCCAGGCAGGCGAGCTGGACCAGGGCGTCGAGGAGGCCGAGCGCCTCGTTGTGGGTGACGTGCTTCTGGGCCTGGCTCGCCGCGATCAGCGGCAGGCCGAGGCGGGGCGTGGCGTCGGTCATGGGGGCTCCGGAAGGCTTGCGGTGTCCGATCGGATCGCCCGGCCGGATGTGCTTTGCCGTCATCGCGAGCGCAGCGAAGCAATGACGGTGAGGGCTTTGATGCGAGACGGAATCAGGCCGAGCGGACGGGAATGCGCGCGCGGGTGGCCGGGCCGGGGCCCGCTACCGCGCCGATCTGCGCCACGGCCACGTCGAGGCTGGTCTGGGGACCGCCGAAATCGGCCGCCTCGTCGGCGTAGAGGACCTGCTGCGCCTCGGCCCGGATCGTGCGCAGGGGCGTGCCGGCGCCGGAATAGACCGTGACCGCGTAGGCCTCCGGCTCGTCGAGGGGAATCTCGGCGGGCTCCCAGGCATCACCGTCCCGGCGGGCCCGGCGGATCCAGGAGAGGCGCAAGCCGGATGCGTCCCGGCGCGCCCGCAAATGGACCGGCCGCAGCGGACGCAAAGCCGCGAGCCCGGCCGTGGCGGACAACTCCGAATAGGCCGGATCGCCCGGGTCCCGGTCGGCCGGGCCGACCCGGTAGCGGAAGCTCCGGCCGACCTCGTCCAGTCGCTCCACCAGGGGCACCAATGCGCCGTCGTCGAGCCGCACGATGAGGCTGCCCGCCGGGGTCGCCCGGCTGGCCTGGGCCTCGCTGCCGGCGAGGCCGCGCAGAAAGCCCGAGAGCCGGTAGGTGTCGGGGCCGGTCAGCACCGCGCCGGCGGCAGAGAACAGCTCCACGGCGCCGTCCGGCCCGATCAGCGCGAACAGGTTGCCGCCCGCCAGCATCGCGGCCTCGCCGATGGAGCCGAGCGCCCCGCCCCGGCGCAGGGTGACGTCGAGCGGCACGCCCCGCTGCAGCCGCCAGAGCGGCCCGGCCGGCAGCTCCGTGAGAGTGTGGCCGAGGCAGGCCGGGTAGTCGACGAGGCCGTGAAGCGCGAGCGCGCCTGTGCCTTCCGCCCGCCAGACGGCCGCCGCCCCGGGCCAGGGCTCGGCCGCCACCGCGAGGTATTGCAGCACCGTCGGGCTGCCGCGATCCACCGGCAGGTCGAGCACCACCGCGAAGGGCGGCCCCGGGAAGGCCGGCGTCGCCCCAATTGGCAGGGCCGTGCTGCGGGGCAGGCCGCGCGCGGGGCCGCCCCGGGGCGGCACGCCGCTCGCCTCGATCCGGCGCCCGGTGGGGGCGTCGTCGATCCGGTCGATCTTGCGCAATACCGTCCCGCCCGGCACCTCGGCCGGCACCGCCAGCAGGTCGCCGGGCTCCAGCTCGACGCGGCGCGGGCTCAGGGTGAAAACCGCGCTGTCCCGGGCGGCGATGACCCGGTCGAGCATCGCCTCGGCGAGGCCGTCGCCGGTCTCCCGGCGGGTGACGATCGCCGCCTCGATCCGGGTCTCGCGGCGCCGCTCGCCCACCGGGCGGATCGCAGCGGCCGCGGCGCGGCGGTAATCCGGGCTCTCGGATTCGGTCAGACCGAGCTCGATTGAGCGCGGCAGGGCGCTCTCCTCGGCCCGGACCTGGCGCAGGACCGGTCTGTCCTCCGACAGCCGGACCAGATCGGCGTCCGCCAGCACCACCGGCCGGTCGCGGCGGGGCCCGCGCAGGTGCAGGGCGCCGGCCACCGCCGAGACGTCGAGGCCGTAAACCTGCGCCAGGGTCTCCAGGGCGGCGCGCGCGGAAAGCGGCCGGTCGACGACGTAGCCGTCGAGGAAGGCGGCGGCCTCCACGGCGACCGGCGCGTCAAAGCCGAAATCGGCCAGGATCCTCAGGACCAGTCGGTCGAGGTCGCAGCCCTCGACCCGCCCCGTGATCCAGTGACCGACCCGCCAGTTGGCGGTGTCGGCCCAGACCGCCTGGACGTCCGGGAAGGCCGGATAGGGCCGCGCGTCCCAGGACCAGACGAAGATCGATCCCGGATCGACCATCCGGCCGCCATAGACCGGCGAGACCGGGTTGTCGGAATCCGAAAACCCCGCCGCGGCCGGATCGAACCGGGCGATCACGGCCTCGACACCCCGCAGCTGGATCAGCTCGTCGCGCAGGGCCCGGGAATGCGGCGGGTAGGCGCCCTCGGCGGATTTCGGATCGGGGAAGACGTTCGGGCCGTTCGTGCCCTTGTCCACCGCCGGCACCCCGACCTCGGTGAGCCAGATCGGCTTGGCCTTCGGCACCCAGGCGGTGGCCCGGGTCTCGACGCCGCCGTCGCGCTCGACATGCGGGTTCGACCACCAGCCGATCAGGTCCTTGGGCCGGAAGACCCAGGGCTTGCCGTAGGCGCCGTCCTGGATCGGCAGACGCGCCTGCGCCGCCCGCCCGGCCGCGTCGGCATAGTACCAGTCGTAGGCCTCGCCGGCGGCGACCCGGGCCTTCAGGTAGGTGCGGTCGGCGATGTCGCCCGAGACCGCGAGGTCGGCGTGGTCCGGCGCGTCGCGCCAGTCGGAGAGGGGCGGATACCAGTCGATCCCGACCGCGCCGATATTCGGGTCGGCGAACAGGTCGTCCAGGGGGAACCGGATCGTGGCGCCGCCGTCGCGGACATGGGCGCCGTATTCGGTCCAGTCCGCCCCGTAGACGAGCGTCACGCCGGCGCCCAAGCGGGACCGCAGCTCCGCGGCGAGGCTTTTGAACGCCTGCACGGCCGGGTAGCCGGCGGCGCCGCGCACCCGGGTGAGACCGACGAACTCGCTGCCGATCACGAAGCCGGCGATCCGCACGCCGCGCGCCGCCCATTGCGCCGCGAGGCCGGCATAATGCAGCACCTCCGTGCGATAGCCGTTCCCGAAGAAGTTTTGAATCTGCGCTTCCGCCGCGGCGGTGCCGTCCGGGCTGCCCGAGACGCCCGGGGCCGGATCGCAGGTGATGCGCCCGCGCCAGGGATAGGCCGGCTGGGTCGCGCCGGGCACGCGGGGGTCGGGCAGGCCGTTGTCGGCCGGCACGTCCATCATCACGAACGGGTAGAGCAGCACCTCGAGGCCGCGGGCCGCGAGGTCGGCAACCAGCCGGGTCAGCCCGGCATCCGACGGGGTGCCGCCATAGGCGGGGGTGCCGTCCGGCAGCGTCGAGACGACCTCGGCCTCGTCGCGGGTGATCCCGGCGACGCTCCAGGCCTCCGGCTTGGTGCGCTTGGCCCGGGTCTCGAC
This sequence comes from Methylobacterium sp. GXF4, assembly GCF_000272495.1. Classification (NCBI taxonomy): domain Bacteria; kingdom Pseudomonadati; phylum Pseudomonadota; class Alphaproteobacteria; order Hyphomicrobiales; family Methylobacteriaceae; genus Methylobacterium; species Methylobacterium sp. GXF4. The sequence continues at coordinate 55,114 of NZ_AKFK01000071.1, forward strand.
CTTCGGCACCACCCGGCAGGATCCGGCGCGCAGGTCGGTGCCGAACCACGTCGCCACCACGGCGACCCGGCGCAGGTTCGGGCACAGGGCCTGGAGGGCGTCGAGGGAGGCGGTGACGTCAGTGGCGCGCCGGAGCTGGTGCCGGTTGGCCGCCTGCGTCCGGCCGAGCCCGAGATCGACGGTGACGAGGTTCGGATCGAGGGCGAACTCGCCCGCCCCCGGGATCAGGTCGACGGCGCGGATCCGGTGGAACAGGCCGTTGACCGGACGGACCACCTCGAAGGCGAACTGGGGCACGCGGTTGCCGAACTCGGCGAGCGGCAGGTTCTCGAATACCACGTAGGCCAGGCCGCGATAGGCCGGGGCGTTCTCGGCCCCCTCCTTGGCGACGATCAGCGGGTCCGGCGCCTGGTCCGGGCCGCCGGTATGGACCCGCAGGGTGATCCCGACCTGGTCGATCTCCTTGCCGTCCGCCCAGATCCGGCGGACCATCGCGATCTCGCCCTCGCACAGCCCGACCGCCAGGTTGGCGAAATAGGCGTAGCGGGTGCGCACGGTCTTCTGCCCGCCCGCGCCTTTGGAGGCGGAGGCCGCGCGCTCCACCGTCGTGTTGGCGACCTCCCGGGCCCGCGTCGCCCAGATCAGGCTGCCGCCGATCTTCGCCCGCCCGTAGACCCGCGGGATGGGGTCGCCCTCCGTGGAGGACAGGCCGGCGACATCGGCGAGCCGCGGCCCCTCGACGAAGCGCGCATGCCGACCGGAGCCCGACAGCATCCCGTCGAGCCCCGCCCCCGCGGCCGCCCCGAGCACGCGCCCCACCACCGCCCCGATCGGCCCGCCCAGAGCGGTCCCGACCGCTGCGCCTGCGGTCGACAGGATCAGGGTGGCCATGGCGGGCTCCGGGGTTGGGGTGGGCGACGTGTGGTGCGAGGGCCTCCGGACGCGATCGACACGCTGGTCGTGATGCGCGCCGCCACCCGATACGGCTACCGATTGAACCACTGATTGAACCACTGAGCGGCGCGTCCCACGCCGTCATTGCGAGCGCAGCGAAGCAACCCAGGGCAGCGCGCGATCCCAGGCCGTAGCGGTTCGCTGGGTCGCTTCGCTACGCTCGCGATGACGGCGGGGACGCCCCAATCTGCGCCCCCGGCGTCAAGCTCACCGTGGCGATGGGCTCTCCGCAAGGATCCTCCGGGAACCGGAACACACCCGTCAGGTGCCGCCGCCACCAGGGGGTGAGCGCGACCTCGGCGACGGCGGCGTGGTCGTGGGCGTGGATCATGGCGCCGTCGCCGGTGGCGATGGCGCAGTGGCGGGCCGGGAGATGGGACCGGAAGGCGAAGAGCAGCACGTCCCCCGGCCGGGGCATGGACCCGGCCACCGGCACGAGGTGGCGCATCGCCGCCGCGGTGAGCGGATCGGTGCCCGGAGGGGCGGATTCCGCCCAGGTGGCGGCGTAGGGCGGCACCGGCTCCGGCTCGGCACCGTAGAGCTCGCGCCAGACCCCGCGCAGCAGCCCGAGGCAGTCGCAGCCGACGCCGCGCAGGGAGGCTTGGTGCCGGTAGGGCGTGCCGAGCCACAGCCGCGCCTCGCCCAGCGCCGCCACGCCGATGTCCCGCCGCATCGCGCTCATCGGAACAGGCTCCCGCCGTCGAGGACGGGCTCCGAGCCCGGCACCGCCCGCATCACCGCATCGTTGCCCGGCATGTGCGGAAAGCCCTGAAAGTTCACCGCGTTGGCGAACCGGTCCCGGCATGTGGCGAGCCGCTTGTCGCAGCCGGCGGTGAGGCTGAACGCATCCCCCACCGCCGCCGGTCGGGGCGGGACAGTCCAGAGTTCGAGGAGCGTGCCGAGCTGGAGCCGCACGTCGGCCTTGAGCCCGGCATTGGCGCCCTCCGTCCAGGTGAGCGTTCCGCCGGTGAACAGTCCGTCCGCGAAGCCGCCCGCCAGGGTCACGCCCAGGGTCGCGGGTTCGGGCAGGCTGGTGACCCGTCCGGTGGTGCGCCAGGCGGCGAGGTCGACCCGGCAGCGCCCGTCCCCAAGATCGGCGCCGCAGGTCGCCCGGAAGGTCCGGCCGCGCTCGGCCCCGAGCCGGTGGGCGAGGCCGCGCAGCTCCGCCACGAAGGCGTCGCCCTCGCGCCGCACCTCGCCGATCGTGCCGACATCGATGAGCAGGCGCGTCTCCGGCTCGGTCCAGTCGGCCAGCCAGGTCTCCACCGTGGCGCCGTCGTAGAGGCCGCCGGCGATGTCGGCCTCGGTCAGCCCGAGGGAGCTCAGCGCCCCGGCGACGTCGCCGCCCGAGACCGCGAAGCCGGATTCGGCACCGGCCTCGGCGGCCTCCAGCCCCGTGCGGGCGGCGTGGACCAGCCCCGCCAGGGTCAGGTCGCGGTCATGGTCGGTGAAACCCAGCGCCACGCCATCCTGCCGACGCAGGGACCAGCAGCGGCACAGGGTGGTGACGCCGCCCGCGAGATGGGCCGCGAAGGCACTTGGGATATCGCGCATCGTCACTCCTCACGGCACGATCTCGACGAGGGGCACCTTCGGGATCTCGCCGGCCGTGAAGGCGGCGAGGTCGATGGTGAGGTCGTCGGTGTCGAAGCGGACCGGCACGTCGAAGGCGAAGCCCGCCGTGACGGCGACGCCCTGGGGCGGGACATGGCCGGCCGCGAAGGTGACCAGCCCGGTGGCCGGGTCGCACGCGAAGGCGTCGGCGCCGACCTCCCGGCCGGCCACCGCCACCCGGACGCTGCCCGCCACCGGCTTGGCGATGTGCCGGCGATAGGGCGCGAAGCCGGAGCCGTAGGTCTTGATCAGCGCGAACGTCGCGGTGGCGCCGTCGCCGGTGCCGAGCGGCTGGTCGAGGGGGCCGATCGCCCGGCCGGGTGGCCCGGAGCAGAAATCGACCCGGTCACGGTAGCGGAAGCCGTAGAGCCGGCCGCGCCGCTCCTCGAAGAAGGCCAGCACCGCGTGGAGGGACTCGAGCCCGCGCAGTCCGAACCCGGCATCGTAGCGGCGGCGGGAATCGGCCCACCGGCCGTTGCGGTGCTCCCGCCCCGAGGCCAGCGTGACGATCTCGGTGAGCCGCTGCGGGCCGCCGCTGCCGCGCAGCGACACGTCGAGGGGAAACAGCACCTCGTGGAAGGCGTCGGCCATGGCGCGATGATCCCGGAGAGGGGCCCGGAGAAGGCACGTCCTCCCGGCCGCCGCCGGCCGGAAAGAGTTTTTCGGAACGGGCGAAACTTCGGAAATGCCGTTCATCGACAACCGGTCGCGACCGGGCGAAGATCATCGAAGACGACGGATGCTCCTCCGAAGAACCTGATCTCCTGAAGATCTCAGAAGATCTTGCCGGAGAGTCGTGCGTCGTCGGCGAACCACCGAGGAGCCTTACGATGAGCGCCGTCCCGCAGCCGCTGCACCCCAGTCTCGACATCCGCCGGGTCGCCGGCCGCATCGGCGCGGAGATAAGCGGCGTCGCGCTCTCGGGCGATCTCGACGCCGCGACGGTGGCGGCGATCCGCCAGGCGCTGGTCACCCACAAGGTCGTGTTCTTTCGCGACCAGGATCTCGACGAGGCGGGCCAGGAGGCGTTCGGCCGGCGGCTCGGCGACCTCGTCCCGCACCCGACCGTCCCGTCGCTCGCCGGCACCGCGGGCGTCCTCGACCTCGACGGCAGCCGGGGCGAGCGGGCGAGCTCCTGGCACACGGACGTGACCTTCGTGCCGGCCTTTCCGGCGATCTCGATCCTGCGGGCCGTGACCCTGCCGGCTTATGGCGGCGACACCCTCTGGGCCAATACGGCGGCGGCCTATGCGGAGCTGCCCGAGCCCCTGCGGGAGCTGGCCGACCGGCTCTGGGCCCTGCATTCGAACGTCTACGATTACGTGGGCGGGCGCGTGAACGCCCCGGAGGCCGGCCGCCAGCGCTACAACGAGGTGTTCACCCGGACCGTCTACGAGACCGAGCACCCGCTGGTGCACGTGCATCCGGAGACGGGCGAGCGCTCGCTGATCGTCGAGCATTTCATCCAGCGCATCCTCGGCCTCACCACCGCGGATTCGCAGCACCTGCTCGCGATCTTCACCGACCACGCGACCCGGCCCGAGAACACGGTGCGCTGGTCCTGGCGGCTCGGCGACGTGGCGATCTGGGACAACCGGGCGACGGTCCACCGGGCGGTGGACGATTACGGCGACCAGCCCCGGGTTGTCCGCCGCGTCACCATCGAGGGCGTCGCCCCCGTCAGCGTCGACGGACGCCGCAGCCGGGCCCGCGAGGCGGCGGCCAGCAAGGCGGCGTGAGGCGGGGGCTCACGTCGCCCGCTGCCCCCGCGCCACGGCGCGGGCGAGGCTCGCCGTCACCTGGGCTTCGGAGCGGCGGAAGGCGCCGGGGTCCGGGGTGGCGATGTTGACCGTGACGGAGACCGGGCGGGACGCGGCGCCGCCGGCCGCGACGCCGAGGCGGCCGTCCGGGCCGCGGTTGAGCGGCAGGATCGCCTCGGGGCCGGCCTCGCCCATCAGGCCGGTGCCGCCGGCCATCGGGAAGTAGGTCGGCGCGGCCACCACACCGCCTGAGGCGAAGGGCTGGACCCGCCCGCCCCGGAGCATCCCGCCCCGGGCGAAGCCGGTCTCGCTGCCGGCGCCGGCCCCGAGCACGGCGTTGACCAGGCCGGGGATGCCGGAGCGGATCGGGCCCGAGGCCGCCCGGGCCGCCGCACCGGCGAGCTTGCTGCCGATCGTGCCGAGCACGCCGTCGAGGCTGCGCGCCGAGGCGGTGCCCCGGGTGAGCGCCGCATCCAGGCTGCGGCCGAAATTCTTGGCGAGCCGGTCGAGGGTCTCCAGCTGCTTGATCCGGGCGGCATCCTGCGGATCGGGATCAGCGTCGTTCATCGGACGGCCCTCCTGCATGGTGGGTCTCGGCAGGTGCGAAGCCCGGGATCCCAAAGGGCTCGGCCCTTTGGCGGGGTGTCGGGGCGGAGCCCGACGCGGCTCAGCCGGTTGAGCCCGGATCCGGATAGGCGGCGAGAAGGCGCTCGAACGCGTCGCGGCTCAGGGGCTCGGGACCGCGACGCCGCCCCAGGGCGGCGGCGAATTCGCGGGGGGTGGCCGCCCAGAAGGCGGCCGGGCTCCAGCCGAGCGCGCCGAGGCCGAGCGCCAGGGCGTCATCCCAGGGGAAGGCGGACGGCCGAGCCGGCGCCGACGCAGAACCGTCGGGCACCGGCTCTACCGAGGGTTTGCAGGGCCCGGCGCCTCCCCGAAGGCGGCCGCGAGGACCTCGCCGAGCGCGGTGGAGACCGCGTCCAGGCCGCCGGCGAGGGGCAGGCGTGCCACCGCGTCGTCGTCGAGGGCGTGGCCGCCGCCGCGCAGGGCCGCGCCCAGCAGGGCGATCAGGTCCCGGGCCGAGACCCGGCCGCCGTCGAAGCGCTCGGCCAGGCCAACGAGGTCGCCGGCCTGGAGCGCCCCTTCCAGCTCGGCCAGCGCGCCGAGCGTCAGGCACAGGGTGTAGCGCCGGCCGGCGAGTTGGAGCGGCACCTCGCCGCGGATCCGGTTGGCCATGGCTCAGGCCGCCGTGAAGGCGAGCACGCCCGCCGAGTCGAGGCTGATGTCGAAGGTGACCTCGCCGGCATGGTCGCCCCGGTATTCGAGGCTCGCGATCTGGAACGGCCCCTCCAGAGTCCCGAAAGCCGGCACGACCACCTGGAAGGTCTCGATCGCGCCCTCGAAGAAGATCAGCCGCAGCCGCAGGTCCGAGGCCTGGTCGCGGAACACACCGGAGCCGGCGATCGCGGCCCGGCGCACGCCGGCACCGGCCAGCAGCTCGCGCCAGCGGCCGGTGGAATCGGCGTTGGTGACGTCCACGGTCTCGGCGTTGAGGGTGATCTGCCGCGTGCGCAGGCCCGCCACCGCCAGAAAGCCGCCCGCGCCGTCGCCGGCCCGGAGCAGCAGGTCCTTGCCCTTCTGTGCGCCCATCGGGCCCTCCTCTCACTGGGTTTCGGTGACGGCCTCGAGCGTCAGGGTGGCGCGGGCCTCGCCGGTGCGGGCGTCGCGGGTCGCCTTGATCGCCCGCACCCGCAGGGTGACGAGGCGGCAGCCCTGGAGCGGCAGGGCGGCGTCCGTGAGGAGCGCGGCCATGCGCGCGGCGGCATCGAGCGCGGTGCGGACCGAGCCGGGCTTGGCGATCACCGCGATGGCGTGGCTGTGGCGATGGCGCTCGGCGCCGTCGACGGAATCGTCCAGGATCTCGGCCTCGCCGAACAGGGCGTAGACCGGCAGAGAGCCCCGGGGCGGCTCGTCGTGGAGCCGGGCCTTGCCGCCGAGCAGGGCCGCGAGGGCGGCGTCGCCGGAGAAGCGGGCGATCAGGCCGGCCCGCAGGGCCAGGAGCGGGCTCGGGTCGCTCACGACGCGCTCTCCCGGGCGAGTTCCTCGACATGGCAGACCAGGTCGCGGCCCTTCGCGTCGGGCTCGCTGACCGCGCGGATCGCGAAGCGGCGGGGGCCGGCGGCGAGCCGCATGGTCGGGTCGAGGGCGACCCGGGCGCGCAGGGTGACGCGATATCCGGGCAGCGTGTCGGTCCGGCCGCCCTCCGGACGGTCGGCGAGGCCGGAGGGGGCGATCGCACCCCACAGGACCGGGCCGGCCACGTAGCGGCGTAGCACGCCCCCGAACCCGTCGGGCTGCTCCAGGGGACGTTCGAGGACGAAGCGGCGGCGCCGGGCGCCGAGCGGCGGATGATGCGGGTTGGTCGCCATCGGCGAAGCTCCGGTCGGGCGCCATCGGAGGGGAAGCCGGCTCACAGGCGCATCCGGCGGAAGGGCGCGGCGAGGTCGGCGGCGTCAGTGCGGGCGGCATCGGGCTCGTCACCGCGATGCTCGTAGCGGGCGGCGGCGAGCCGCAGGATCGCAAGCCGGAGCGGCGCCGGCAGCGGCGGCCCGTCGCCCCCGAACCCGGCCGCGATCTCGATCAGGATCGTGCGGCCGGCCGGGTCCGGCACCGCGGGGTCGATCAGCAGGCCCGGCGCCTCGATCGGGTCGGGTCCGAGCCGGACGAGGCCGGCGGCGAGCGTGGTGACGCCCTTGGCGTCGGACAGCCCAGCGCGGACCAAAGCCACCAGCGGGCTCAGCGGCAGGGCCAGCCGGCCGTTCGCGGGCCAGGCATCGAGGGCGATCCGGTAGCGGCCCGGGACCAGGATCCGGCGGGCCTCGATCTCCAGGCTCGCCCGGGCGGCGGTGATCAGGGCCGCGAGCAAGTCGTCCTCGGTTCCGCCGTCGTCGGAATCGAGCCGCAGATAGGCGCGCAGCTCCGCCACGCTCACCGGCTCGACCACGGCCTCGTCGGCGCGTATCGGGATCATCGCGTTGCCCCCTTGCTGGATGTCTCGAATGCCGGTCCCGAAGCGCCGCCGGGCGGCCCTCACCGTCCTGGCGGCGGCCCTGTCGCTCGCGGGCCGTCCGGCCGGCGCGATCGTGGGCGGCGCGGAGGCGCCGGCCGGCGGGGCCGTGATGGTCCTGTCGTCGAATGGCGGCGTCTGCACCGGCCTGGTGCTCGCCCCCGATACGGTGCTGACCGCCGGCCATTGCGTCGTCGCCGGGCGGGAGCACCGGGTCCATTTTCGCGATGACGCGGGGGCGCCGGTCCTGGTCGAGGTCTCGGGCCGCGCGATCCATCCGGGCTACGATGCCGGCGCTGCCTCCGGCCGGCGCAAATCCATCGACCTCGCGCTCCTGCGCACCGCGACGCCGCTGCCGCCGCGCTTCGCCCCGGTCACCTTGAGCGCCGCCCTGCCCCGGGCCGGCGAGCGCCTGACCCTGGCGGGCTACGGCGCGGCCAGAGCGGGCGACCCGCGCTCGACCGGCACCTATCGCAGCGTCGGCCTGCCGGTGATCGAGCCCTATGGGCCGAGCCGCATCCTGGTCTGGCTCAAGGGCGACGCGGCCGGCGGCTGCCAGGGCGATTCCGGCGGCCCGATCACCGGCCCGGACGGCGCCGTGCTGGCGCTCGCCGCCTGGATCGGCGGGACCTGCGGCGGCCTCACCCAGGGTGTTCTGGTGGGGCCCCAGCGCGGCTGGATCGACCGGGTGCTGGATGGATGGGGCCGCAGCGCGCGCTGGGGCGGCTGACGGGCCGTCACCGGGTGAGGCGATGGCGAGAGCGCAGCCGAATGATGGTCCATCCCGCTCCGGGTCGCTTCACGCACGCCGCCATTGAGAGCGGAGCGAAGCAATCCAGGGCAGCGCGCGATCCCCGGAGGTGGCGTGTCCCTCGGTTGCTTCGCTGCGCTCGCAATGACGGTGCGGAAAATCAATCGGCCTTGCGGCGTCCCCGATCTCCGCCCTCGTCGCAAGCGCAGAGACGGAAGGCCCGTCAAACAGGCCGTTCGGGCCGTCTTCTCCCCCATCATCGCCCGGCCGGTTCGGAACCGCAGCTTGGCCGGGTCATTGCCTTGCTCTAGGCTCCCTCAGCGCCGCGCCCTCGCCGCTGCGTCCCCCCTTGCGCCGTGAGCGCCCCCGGAGTGTCCGATGTCCCGTCGCCCGATGCGCAAGGCCGGCCCCCGTGAGCGTCTGCGCGGCCTGGGGCTCGGAGCCGGGCTTGTCGGCAGCGCCCTGCTCGGCGCCCTGGCCGGCCTCATGCCGGCCCCGGCGGCCGCGGTGATCAACGGTACCACCACGCGCGATCCCGACGGCGCGCGCAGCTTCGCGGTCCGCATCGAGAGCACGGAGGGCGAGATCTGCTCGGGCACCCTGATCGCCCAGGATCTCGTGCTCACCGCAGCCCATTGCGTGATGCGCCCGGCCGGCTACACGATCATCAGCGTCGACCGGGGCTTCCGCCAGCGCCGCACCCAGGTCATCGCCGCGACCATGCACCCGGATTTCGTGCCCGGCACGACGCCCGAGGACCAGCCCGGCGTCGACCTGGCCCTGCTCAAGCTCGAGGCGCCGCTCGGCGCCGACTACGTCCCGCTCGATCCCCGCGGCGCCGCCTCGATCGATACCGGCGCGGCGGTGGACATCGCCGGCTTCGGCGTCGTGGCCGAGAACCGGCGCGACACGGCCCGCACCCTGCGGCTCGCGCATCTCGTGTCGATCGGCTCGCTGCAGGTCGCCAACCGGGTGACCGTGGTGACCGACCGGCGGCGCATGGCCGAGACCTCGGGCGCCGGCGCGTGCCTGGGCGATTCCGGCGGCCCGATCCTGGTCGGCGGCCCCGGCGGCTACCGGATCGTCGGCGTGGTCAGCTGGTCGAGCGGCGCCCTGCAGCAGGGGGCCCGCCGGACCGCCTGCGGGGGCTTCACCGCGGTGACCCCGGTGGCCGAGCATACCGGCTGGATCGCCACCCGGTCGGCGGAACTCTCGCGGATCCCGGTCGGCGAGGCCCTGCCCCGGGGCAACCGCTCCGACTGGATGGCCAAGCCCGGCCGGCATCGCTGAGCCGCGTCCGCAGGCCGTCGGGACGAGACGACGCGCCCGGACGTGTCGGCGCCGCTCGGAACACCGGACCCGCTGTCGCGTTTGTGCAACGCAATCGCGTTAGGCGAAGATTCGCGGCCGTATCGGCATGTTCGCGACCGTCCGCACGCAAATTTACGGAGCAGATTTCATGGCTGAGACCGGCAAGGGCAATACCGTCCGCTCGCACAAGACCCGTAACAACACCGACTCGAACGCCAAGCAGGTCTCGGTCGAGGCGCTGAACGCCCGGCTGGCGGACGGCATCGACCTCGCCCTGGCCATCAAGCAGGCGCACTGGAATCTGAAGGGCCCGCAGTTCATCGGCATCCACGAGATGCTCGACGGCTTCCGCACCGAGCTCGACGACTTCAACGACAAGGTCGCGGAGCGCGCGGTGCAGCTCGGCGCCACGGCGTTCGGCTCGACCCAGGCGGTCGCCGCGAAGACCAAGCTGCCGGCCTACCCGACCGACATCTACGCCATCGCCGACCACGTCGCGGCGCTGATCGACAGCTACGCCGCCTACGCCAACGCGGTGCGCGAGAACATCGACGAGACCGACGAGGCCGGCGATGACGGCACGTCCGACCTGTTCACCGAGATCTCGCGGGCGGTCGACAAGCACCTCTGGTTCCTCGAGGCCCACGTCCAGGAGCCGACCGGCACCCTGCGCGACGGCAACGAGGGCCGCTGAGCCCAGCTCGCCGACCTCTTGTCTGAAGCGTTAGAACATCGATCGCCCTCCCCGCTCGCGGGGAGGGCGATCGCGTTTGGATAGGTCGTTTCCCCAAGCGCTTGAGAGTTTTCTCGCCGCCCGCTGCCCCCCCGTCATCCCGGGGCCGCGAAGCGGAGCCCAGGATCCAGACATGTCGGTGCAGCAAGGTCCTGCACCGTCCGCGGTTCTGGATTCCGGGTTCGCCTGCGGCGTCCCGGAATGACAGGGGGATTTGGAGCCTCTCTGAGCGCTCTTGCGCCGTCTGAAGACCGGAAGCCGGCCCGGATGTCAGAGGCGACCGGGCCGACGCTCCAAAACCAGCCTCACCCGAACTTCAGCACCTTGATCGCGTCGAAATCCTGCACCCCGCCACCGACGCGCTTGGTGACGTAGAACAGCACGTAGGGCTTGGCCGAGTACGGGTCGCGCAGTACCCGCAGGCCGGTGCGGTCAATCACAAGATAGCCCCTACGGAAATCGCCGAAGGCCACCGACAGGCTGCCTGCCGCGATCTCGGGCATCGCCTCCGCCTCGGTCACGGGGAAGCCGATCAGCGTCGCGGAGCGGTCGGCGGTGAGCGGCGGGTGCCAGAGGTAATTGCCCTGCGCGTCCTTGAACTTGCGGATCGCGCTCTGGGTGCGCCGGCTCATCACGAAGCCGGCATTCTGGCGGTAGGCGGCCCGCAGGGCGTAGACCAGATCGAACAGCACGTCGGACGGGTTGCTCTGCGGGAACGCCCCGGCCGCGCCGGTGGCGACGAAGCCGAGCTTGCCCGGGGCCCAGGCGGCGTTGGCCACCGTGTCGTAGCTCAGGAAGCCGCGCGGGCGGCTGGCGCCGTCGCCGGTGACGAAGGCCACCCCCTCCTGCTCGGCGAAAGCCATCTCGACCTCGGCCGAGAGCCAGGCGTCGAGATCGACCACGGCATCGTCCAGCAGCGTCTGGGTCGCGGCCGGCATGGCGTAGAGCTCCATGGCCGGGAAGGCGATCTCGGCGAGCACCGGCCCGTCGGTGCCGGGGCGCGGCGCGGTCTCGGCGACCCAGCCGGTCGCCGGAGCGCCGACCGAGGCGGCGCGCTTGTACTGGGCGCCGGAGATCTGCTGCACGCTGGCGATGGCCCGGATCGGCGAGACCTGCGCGAGCCGGGCCAGCACGGTCCGCTCCAGGGTCTGCGGCACCAGGTAGCCGCCATCCGGCCCCGAGCCGGCCGAGAGCGCCTTGGCCTCCAGGCGCTTCAGCCCCGCGCTCTCGCCGGCCCGGACATAGAGGTCGAAGGCCGCCTTATGCTCCTGCGCGGCCCCGTCCTCCCGGGGGCCCGGCCGGCCGAGCGGCGGCCGGGCGCGGTCGAGGCTGATCCGGTCGAGCCGAGTCCGGGCGGCGTCGAGCGCCGCGTCGATCCGGGCGAGCTTCTCCTCGGTGAGCACGTCGGCACCGAGCCGGCCCTCGATCTGCGCGATCCGGCTGTCGTTGGTCTCCTTGAAGGCCTCGAACGCAGTGGCGAGTTCGTCGAGCGCCGGCTGGACCGGCTCGGCCCCGGGCCGGCCGGCCTTGTTCTCCAGGCCGGGCAGCGCGCCCTTGGTCTCCGGGGCGGGGCTCGACGGGGCGACGGCATGGGACATCATCGGGCAACCTCGTGGCTGGGGTGGGTGAAGCGGGACCGGACCGCCGGCTTCAGGCCGGCGGCGGGTGCGGGGGCGATCCTCCGAGCGAGCCCGCGGATCTCCTCGGCGGACGGCGTGCGATCCGGGCTCGCCCGGGCCCCCGGCTGCAGCGGGAAGGTCACCAGGGAGATCTCCCAGAGGTCGACCCGCTGGAGCCGGCGCTCCCCGCCCGCGCCCTTGCGCGCCAGCAGGGTGCGGAAGCCGATCGACAGCCCGTCGAGGCCGCCGCCGCGCAGCAGCGCGTCGACCTCCCGGGCGCGCTGGACCGCGAGGTTGAGCTGCCCCTCGGCGAACAGGCCGCGGGCATCCTCGCGCAGGGACAGCCAGCGCCCGATCGGCTCGGCCGGATCGTGCTGGAACAGCAGCCGCACCCCCGCGGCCCCCCTTCGCGCCAGGCTCGCCGCAAAAGCCCCCGGCACCACCACGTCGCGGCCGAGATCGGGCACGCCGAACACGCTGGCGTAGCCGGAGAAATGGCCATCCATCGGGAGAATCCTCGGTCGGTTTCTATTTGGACAGGGGCGGAGCGCCGGAGCGGCCTGACGGGCGTGGGCGGGATGATTCAGCGGCCCGAAGCGAGGCCTGTCCGGACATCACACGCCCCCTCGCGAGGCGGTTACGATGTTCACGCGGCGCGCTCCGTCAGGCGCGACGCGCCCCCTCTCCCGTGCGGGAGAGGGGACCGGCGCCTCGATCGGAACCATGCGAGGCCGATGATCCTCACCCGCCCGCGTCCGGCTCCGGCGGGTAGCCCACCGCCGCGCGCTTCTCGGCGACCGACAGGAACCCGGCGGCCTCGACCCGCCGCCACAGGGATTCCCGCTCGCCCGCCAGGGCCTCGATCCGGTCGAGGTCGGGCTCCAGGTCCACCGGGCCGAAGGCGGGTTCCAGCCAGCCGGCCAGCGCCTGGGCGGTGCGGGCGGCGAGCGGGATCAGGGTCTGGCGGTAGAGCGCCCGGTTGGCCTCGGCGTAATTGGCGTGGGTGCTGTCGCCCGGCAGGCCGAGCAGCAGGGGCGGCACCCCGAAGGCCAGGGCGATCTCCCGGGCGGCGGCGTTCTTGGCCTCGACGAAATCCATGTCCCTCGGCGACAGGGCGAGCGGCTTCCAGTCGAGGCCGCCTTCCAGCAGCAGCGGCCGGCCGGCATTGGCGGCGCCCTGGTAATTGGCCTCCAGCTCGGCCTTCAGCCGGTCGAATTGCGGCTCGGTGAGCGCCGCCCCGGCGAAGACCAGCGCCCCCGACGGCCGGGCGGCGTTGTCCAGCAGCGCCTTGTTCCAGGCGCTGGCGGCGTTGTGGATGTCCAGCGCGGTGGCGGCCGCCTCGATCGGGGCGAACCCGGCATAATCGTCGTCCGGGTGGAACAGGGACAGCGCCAGGATCGGCGCCACCTCGGGCGCACCCGGGGCCGGCAGGTCGAACCGGCGGCTGGTCCCGCCGACTGTGTAGACATAGGCCGCCGGCCAGCCGTCCGCGCCCGGCAGCATCCGCATCCGCCCCGGCCGCAGGGCCTGCAGGGCGGCGATCCGCCCGTCGAGGCTCACCGCTTCCAGGTAGCCGATGCCGCCGAGCAGGAGATCGGCATAGACGGTCTCCAGCAGGCGCGTGCCGCTCTCGCGCGGGTTCGGCCGGGCGAGGAGCGCGAGCAGGTCACCCGCCCGCGCGGCACCGGGCCCGGTGGCGGTGAGCGGGAGGCTCGCGGCGCCCTCGGCGACCAGCCGGATGGCCCGATGCACGATCGGGTTGCCCTGGTAGCCGACCCGGGCCAGCGCCGCCGGATCCCGGGGCGTCCAGCTGGCCCGCCCATCCGCGTAGAGCGCGAAGGCCGGGGCGGCCTTGGTGACGAGATCCGGCCCAGCCGGACGGGTGGCCCGGCGCGCGACCCGCGCCAGCCGATCGAGGAGGTTCGCCATGCCTGTCCGGTCCTGCGCGAGAGCGCCCGCCGCGGAAATGGACGCCGGTTCGGCGCCAGCGAGCGTTTTGTGTGAACGGCTGAGAGCCGGGCCCGACGGCTGCGCCAACGGGCCCGGTCAGGGATGCGCGGCATCGATCCGCCCGCCGGAGCCGCGCCCGGGCCGCGCATTCATCGACGCCGTCAGGGAAGCCGAATTGTGCTGAGCCGTTCGACCGGTGCGGCGGATACACCGCACCCGGCGTCACGCCGTGGCGACACCGCTACAGCCACGGACCGCCGACTCATGTATGCAGGATACAGTTCGTTCCAGAGACCACGAACCGACTCCCGGCGCGCTTCCCGCAGAGGCGCGCCGTATTGTTTTGCGGAGGCTTCTCCGTCGCGGGCAAACCTATTCCACCAGGATGACGGGAGAGACCGGGCATCCCGATCTCGGACCTCTGGAAGAACTTGGGTCCGGTCGCGGTCAGGCCCGCTCGACCGCGCGATTGACCGAACCGGCGACGTCCCGGGCGCAGCGCAGGACGGTGGCGCGGTCGGTCTCGTTCGTGATCGCGTGCCAGAGGCGCAGCAGTTCCACCGTGGCGCTCAGGTCGGTGCGGATCGTCGGGGGGCCGAAGAAGTCGCCCACCGGGCAACCGAGGGACTCGGCGATCAGCCGCAGGCGCCGGTGGGCGCCATCGGGCAGACAGTTCTCAGGATCAAGATCCGAGTCCACGGGCCGCCCTCCGATGTACGGCCAATCATAACAGCCACCCCGCGTGTATGCAATTTAAGGATGAAGGCGCATCTCACTTTCCCGTGTGATGCCGCACACGTGACCGTCAAAGCCGGCGGATCCGCGGTTCGCGCGCGCCGTCGAGCAGCAGATGCGTCACCGCCCAGACCAGGGCGTCGAGCCGATCGGGCGAGGCGCCGCTCGACAGGCCGTCCGGGCCGAAATCGCACAGCTCGTCCTCCAGGGCCGGGAACGGCCCGACATGGTGGACCAGGCCCTGCGCGTAGAGCAGCGAGACCGGCTCGGCGCGCAGGTACTTGCCCCGCATGGCGCGGACCGGGGTGATCGGCACCGCCGGGTCGCACTGGGCCAGCACCGCGGCGGCCATCTCGCCACCCTGGTTGACCTCGACCACCAGGGCGTCGGCCCCGAGCCGGTGATAGAGCGCCAGCGCGGCCCCGGCCCAGGCCTGGGGGCTCGCCCGGGACAGGCTGGCATCGGCCAGCACGTAGGCCCGGGCGCCGGCGCGTCCGGCCGCCACGATCCCGCAGGCGTCCGAGCGCGCCCCCGAGGTCGCGGGCGGGTCCACGGCCACCACGATCCGGGCGAGTTCCGGTGCGGCGACGACCCGGCCGGCCTCCAGGGCGGCGCGATCCCACAGGGCGTCGTCCCGGTCGGCGATCAGCTCGCCGTCGAGTTCCTGGCGCCCCAGCCGCGTGCCGGCATAGCGCCCGACAACCAGCTCCAGGAAATCCGGGGCGAGGTGCCGGGCATTGTCGTGGGTGCGGGCGCGGCTGACCACGGTGCGCGGGTCGGCGAGCAGGCGCCGGATCAGCGGCACCGGCCGCGGTGTCGTCGTGACGAGGTTGCGCGGGCGGGCGCCCAGCCGCAGCCCGAATTGCAGCATGTCGAAGGCGGCCTCGGGCCGGCGCCACTTGGCGGCCTCGTCGCACCAGGCGGCGCCGAATTGCGGGCCGCGCAGCGCGTCGGGCTCCTCCGCCGAGAAGGCCAGCGCCACCGCGCCGTTGTCCCAGGCCAGCCGGCGCAGGCTCGGGGACCAGCGCGGGCGCGCCCGTCCCCGCGCCGGCAGGTTGAGCAGGCCGGACGGGCCCTCGACCATCACGTCACGCACGTCGAGATGGGTCTCGCCGACGAGCGCGATGCGCCCGACCGGCTCGGGCGTGAAGGCGGGATCGCCCCGGGCCAGGGCATCGACCCATTCGGCGCCGGTGCGGGTCTTGCCGCTGCCGCGGCCGCCGATCACCGCCCACGTCGTCCAGGACCCGGTCCGGGCGGTCCCGGTATCGGCCGGCGGAAGCTGGTCGGGCCGGGCCTGGTGCAGCCAGTCGTCCGCGAGGGCGCCGACCAGCGGGGCCGGCAGGGTCGCGAGGAAATCAGGCAGCCGTCCGGCCGCGGACAAAGCCAGCATAGCGGCGCGCGATTTCCGCGCGGAGTGCCGGCAGGTCGGGCTCGGTGTCGCCATCCCCGCCCTCCCGCC
>NZ_AKFK01000072.1:0-15914 GCF_000272495.1 Methylobacterium sp. GXF4
CAGGTTCATAACAGCCTCTAGAGGAAGCAGTGGCTTCTACGCCTTGACCGTCTGCGGCGCCGTTACCCCTGCTGTCGATTCCCGCACCAGCGGCCCCGGGATCGCCGCCTCCGCAGCACGCATCAGGCGAGCCTCGTGCCGCCGCATGAAAAGCCACAACGCCACAGCTCCGAGGAGGACAAAGGCCAGCAGCCCGAGGCCGACGGGTCCCATGACGTTCTCGATCGAGCGTCCGCATAAGTAAGCGCCGACGCCCATGATTGAGGCCCAAGCGACGCCGCCGAGCGCGTTGAAGGCCATGAAGCGGCGCGCGTCGAGACGGTTCACCCCGGCGAGCACCGCCGCGTAGGCGCGAAGCATCGCGGTGAAGCGGCCGAAGAACACGATCTTGCCGCCGTGCCGGCGGAAGAGATATTGGCCGAGCTTGAGCCGACTGTGGTCGAGGCCGATTAGGTGGCCCTTGCTGATAAGCAGGGGCAGGCCCCACCGACGTCCCACCCAGTAGCCCGCGTTGTCGCCCACAATCGCGGCGGTCGCAGCAACGGCCACGACGAGGGCAATATTCAAGTTGCCAGTGCTGCCGGCGTACACCGCCGAGGTGAGCAGAACCGTCTCGCCGGGCAGCGGAAGACCGGCGCTCTCCAGCGTGATGATGACGAAGAGTGCGATGTAGCCGTAATTTGCGACGAAGTCGCCGATGGGCAGTTCGTGCAGGAAGGACATGCTGTCGCCTCGCGGATCGGAGGAGCACGCTGTCGACGACAAAGGTGGCGGCGACAGGGCGGTCGAAGAAACACCGATCCTAATTTCCTTTGCGGGACATCATGTCCGTAGGCTCGGACGGAGGGGCCGAGCGGATAATGCCAATCGTCTTTTTGGTGTTGATTTGCGCCAGGGCTCGATGGTCCGACCTCGGGGAGCGATCCATTGGCTGATCCCGTGTCCGAGAAGCGCTCGATATCCCGGACGACAGGTTTTGTAAGACGCCCATGCTGAAGCCGACCTCACCGCAGCGCGGGTGCGAGGCCCCCGGGCACCAGGACCGCCAGGCCCGGGGCCGGCCTGCTCCCAAGGGGCGCGTGATGGCTGCAGCCGTTGTCGCAGAACGCGCGCAGGGTGCGCCGGTCCAGGCCGACATCGCACAGTGCATCGTCGTCCAGGGCCGAGAGGACACGGTAATTGCGTGTCGCCGCACGCCGGGCCTGCATGGATTTCAGGATCGCCAAGATCATCGTCCGCTCTCCTCCTGATCGAATACCGATTTCGTATCGCTTATCGACGATTCGGAGCGTGGATTTATTTGGAAGGGGCCGCATCACGCGTTTGAACAATGCGGAGATCTGAATGCGACTTGCCCCGCGCGGATGGCCGCGGGGACCGGCTGGGGGCAGAGCAGCAGCAGGCGCATCAGCGCGGCCTGCCGGCGGGTCCCGGTCTTCTCGAACAGGCGGCGCAGATGCGCGCGGGCCGTGTGCAGGGTGATCCGGCGCCGGGCCGCGCTCGCCGCGAGGTCGTTCCCGGCCAGGATGTCGGTGGCCAGGGCGGCCTCCGCGGGGGTGAAGCCGAACTGGTCCTGCAGCGCGCCCGGATCCGGCAGCGGCGCGGAATCCGGATCGATGATGCGCAGGAGCACGGTGTTCCCGGGGATCGCGCAGGCGGCGATCAGGAGCGTGCCGGTCTCGCCCACCAGGCGGATCGAGCCGCCGACGCCGACCGCGCAGCGGGCGATGAGCCGGCCGAGCGCCGCGCCGTGCTCGGGCGTGGCGCTGCACAGGCACCCGTTCCGGAGGCGCAGCAGGCCCCGGCGGATCAGCGCCTGCGCGGCGGCGTTCAGGAAGAAAGGGCGGCCGGATCGGTCGGTCACCGCGATGCCCTGCTCGAAATGGTCGATCAGCCAGCAGAGCGCGGCCTCCACCGGGACCGCCTCGTGGGCGGATCGCGGGGCGCCGGACCCGCAGGCCGGGTGCAGGTCTCGGTCGGTCAAGGCGATCATGCGCGACCCCCGTCGGAGCGGTACGGCTGACGGTATGAAGAACCCGCGTCGCCGCGCACATATTCCCGGGCGCCGGCAAAATTCGTCATTTTGGCCGGGCGGTCCGGTCGCGGTACAGCGCGACGAAGCTCCGCAGGTCCCGGGCGTTGAGGTCCGACACCGCCCAGTAGGTGAGGTCGCCGGCGCTCCAGCGCTCGATGAACGTCCCGTCCCGGCGCTCCTCGCCGGCCGGCGCATCGCCGGTCGCGGGAACCACGGTGACGCTGATCACGTGCCGGTCGTGGCGGTAGACCAGGGTCGGCACCGGCTTGCCGTCGACGATGTCGATCCGGCCGCCGACCAGCGGGTAGCCCCGTTCGGACAGGTCGGGGGCGTCGGGGGCGATGATCGTGCGGCCGTTGAACCACGGCTTGACCACGTGCCCGTCGGAGGAGGCGATATCGAAGGGCTGCGGCGCGGCGAGGCCGCGCAGGTGGCCGGCCAGGACGGCGTCGGCCGGTCGCGACGGGGCATCGGCGGTCCCGAGGGGAACGACCCAGCCGAGCGACGCGCCGACGGCGATCCCGGCCACCAGCGTCGCGGCGAGCGCTGGCCAGGAGCCGAGCCGGGCACGGCGGGGCTCTGGATCCGCGAACCCGATCGTCTGGACGATCCGGGCGCGCAGGCTCTCGGGGGCCGGCACCTCCGCGAGGGTCGCGCGCACGGCGCCCGAGAGGCCGCGCAGGCGCTCGGCCTGGGCGCGCAGATCCGGCTCGGCGGCGAGGCGGCGCTCCATGGCCAGGACCTCGCCGGGCGACAGCGCGCCGTCGACATAGGCGCTCAGCAGCAGGAGGGTTTCGTCGTCGCCGGTCATCGCCCGTCCTTCGCGAGCCGTTCGAGCAGGTGCTGGCGCGCCCGCGCCAGGCGGGACATCACGGTCCCGATCGGCGCGCCCGTCACCTCGGCGATCTCCCGGTAGCCGAGACCGTGATATTCCCGCAGGACCAGCGCCTCCCGGAACGGGACCGGCAGGGCCTCGATCGCCCGGCCGAGCCGCCCGGCCTCGTCGTGGGCGATGAGGGCGGCCTCGGGGGTCTCCGGCGCCTCGGCGAGCATGCTCCCGGCATCCAGGGCGGCCCGGGCCTCCGGGGCGAGGTCCTCGGCGAAGATCACCGCGCGGGGCCGGTGCCGCTGCAGCCAGGAATAGCCGGTGTTGCGGACGATGGTCAGGAACCACGCCCGGGCATTGCCCTCCGCGAAGGTCTCGATCGCCCGGTAGGCGCGCAGACACGCCTCCTGCATCACGTCCTCGGCGTCGGTGGCGTTGCCGGTGAGCCAGTGCGCGAGCCGGTAGCCCTCATCGAGGCGGGGCAGGACCAATTGGCTGAAGCGCGCACGGGCGAGCGTCGTCATGCGCCGCCGCCCCCCGGATCGATCGCTCGCGCCGCCATCGGCCGCTCACCCCGCAGCTCCGCGCCCCGGAATGAGAACCGTCCAGCCGCCCCGGATATTCCCGGGACCGGCGAAAAATCAGGCGTCGAGCCCGAGCATCAGCCCGAGATTCTGCACCGCCGCACCGGAGGCGCCCTTGCCGAGATTGTCGAGGCGGGCGACCAGCACCGCCTGCCGGTGCTCGGACGAGCCGAACACGCGCAGCTCCAGCCGGTCGGTGTCGTTGAGCGCCTCGGGCTCGATCTTCTCGCTGCCCTCTCCGGTCACCACCTGGACCAGCGGCTGCCCGGCATACCAGTCGCGCAGGGCCGCCTCCAGATCGGTGGCCGCGGGCTTGCCCGGCAGCGCGTCGAGGTGGAGCGGCACGCTCACCAGCATGCCCTGGCGGAAATTGCCCACGGACGGCACGAAGATCGGCCGCCGGGTCAGGCCGCTGAACCGCTGCAGCTCCGGCACGTGCTTGTGGGCGAAGCCGAGGCCGTAGAGCAGGAACGGCGCCGCGCTGCCCCGCTCGTAATCCTCGATCATGCTTTTACCGCCGCCGCTATAGCCGCTGACCGCGTTGACGCTGATCGGGAAATCCGCCGGGATGAGGCCGGCCTCGACCAGGGGGCGCAGGAGCGCGATGCCGCCGGTCGGGTAGCAGCCGGGATTGGCCACGCGCCGGGCCCGGGCCACGGCGGCGCCCTGCTCCCGGGTCATCTCCGGGAAGCCGTAGGTCCAGCCGGGGGCGACCCGGTGGGCGGTGCTGGCATCGAGGATGCGCGGGCCGCCGCCGGGCAGGCTGTCGGCCAGCGCCACCGTCTCCTTGGCGGCCTCGTCCGGCAGGCACAGGACTGCCAGGTCGACCTCGGCGAGCAGCGCCCGCTTGGCCTCGGGATCCTTCCGGTGCTCGGGCGCGATGCTGCGCAGGGTGACGCGGCCGTCGCGCTCCAGGCGCTCGCGGATGCCGAGGCCGGTGGTGCCGGCCTCGCCATCGATGAACACGATGGGCCGCGTCGCTGCTTCGCTCGCCATGATCCGTCTCGCAGGCCAGAATCACACCCGGCCGTTACGCCCCGGAGGTGGAGCCTGCGGGCGGCGCTGTCAACGCCACGTCAGGTCGGCAGGCGGCCGTCGGGCGAGTAGCGGTCGATCGCCGAGGGCAGCTCGCGGGACAGGCGCGACAGGAGCGCCGCCCGGCTGAGCCCGGTCTGCTGGGTCAGGTGATCGAGGGTCTCGGGGCCGATGGCGCGCTCGAGATCGGTCTCGGGGATGTCGCGGTTGGTGCCGTGATTGATCCACGAGGTCGCGGTCTCGCCGTGCCCGCCCTTGGTGAAGTGATCGACCAGCTCGCTGAGGCCGTTGGCGATCAGGCCGCCGACCCCGGCCGAACCGGCGCCGCCCAGCAAGCCCCCGAGGCGGGCGAAATTGTCGGTCCCGCCGCTCGCGGTCGCGGGATTCGGCACGGACGGGACCGGGGACGGGCTGGTCCCGTGATCGTGGCCCTTCAGCAGCTCGGCGAGCTTGTCGCGGTTCTGGTAGCCGGCCAAAGCCAGCAAGCCCAGCAACGCGGTCATCGAGGGGTAACCCTTGCTCATGGCGTGTCCTCTCTGGTGTCCGCCTGTCTGGCTTGAGGCGCGGACCCCGGTCGGCGGATCGTCCCGGGGCCTGCGCGCGGTGTCAGCGGGGGCGGCGCGACGGGGCCGCGGACCGGCCGGCGACGCGGCGGCTGACATAGGCGATCAGCTTCGGCAGGACGAAGATGGTGAGCAGCTTGCGGATCATCGGTGTTCTCCGTGGTTGTCGTCGGAGGGAGCGGCCGGGCGGACGCTCCCGTGGTTCACGTCAGGTCGGGCGGGTCATTTCCTGCCGGCGACGGAGTCGACGACGCTCTTCACGCCGTCCTTGGCCTCGCCGACCGTGCGCTGGCCCTCGCCCTTGAGTTCCTGCGCCTTGCCCTCGACCACGAGCTTGTCGTTGCCCGTGGCCTTGCCGGCGGCCTGCTTGACGTTGCCCACGGCCTCGTTGGCCAGGCCCTTCAGCTTGTCGGTGGTGCTGCTCATCGTGGCGCTCCGGTTGGGGTGGAAAGGTGGATCCTGGGAACCCCCGCGCCGGGCGCGGGGGTCGCGGGGATCAGGCGCGGCGGGTGGCGTAGGACTCGGTCAGGGTCTCGACCTTCGGGGCGCCGAGGCGGCCGCCCAGGAAGGCGGCGATCGCGCCCAGGATCAGCGCGAGGGCGGCGTAGAAGGCGCCCTGCGTCGCGGCCGACTTCGCCGCGACGGCCGCGGCCTCAGCCTTCTGCTTGGCGGTGGCGACCGCCTGGTCGTACTGCTTCTCGTAGTCCTGGATCTGCTGCTTGGCCTGGTCGACCGGGATGCCCTGCGCCTTGGCGAGCGCGTCCGCGGCCCGGGCCTCGGCCTGCTGCTTCTGGGCCGGATCACCGGTCAGAACCGCGCGCACCGCCGCCACGGCCGCATCGCGCGCCGCCTGCGGATCCTGGCCCTGCGCCTGCTGGCGCACGGTCTGCTCGATCCCGTCGATCGGGTTCGAGATCTTCGACAGGGACGGCGCCGCCGCCTGGGCCGCCGTCTGCACGGTGCCGCCGACGAGGTTGCCGGCGCCGCCGAGCGTGGTGGCCACGCCGTTGAAGGCGCCGCCGACGATCCCGCCGACCGCCGAGGTCAGGAGGTAGAGGACGACCAGGGTGGTCACCGACCAGGAGACCAGCCCGTGCAGGCCGGCGGCGCCGCCCACGGGCTTGCCCGAGAGCCGCCCGGCCAGGAAGCCGCCGATCAGCGAGGCGACGATGCCGGAGGCCACGAACCAGATCCCGGCGCTCATCGACAGGGTCGAGGCGGCCGGGTTGTCGGCGGTGTCCATGCCCACGCTGGACAGCCCGATGCCGACGCCGAGCAGGTTGAGGATCACCTGCGCCACCAGCGCCGTGGTGGCGCCCGCGAAGATCGCACCCCACGACACCTGGTGGAGGAGGACGGTGCGCGTGTCGCTCGTATGGGCGAGCGGCGCGGTCGAGAGGCTGGGGGAAGCGGTCACTGGGGGACTCCTGGTCGTCGTGAGAGAGTGGCCGGCGCTCAGCGGCGGCGGGCGTGCATCAACAGGGCGAGGCCGTAGCCGACGGCGCCGGCGATCAGCAGCGCGACGATCGGGCTCTCCTCGACCTGCTGGGCCACGACGCGGGTGCCCCGGCGGGCGTAGTCGCCGGCATGCTCGTAGGCGTCCTCGGCGTAGTGGCCGGCCTCGTCGGCGACGTGCCGGACGGTGTCCTTGGCCTGGCCGTAGAGGTTCTCGGCCGAGCCCTGCGCCTCGCGGAAACGGCCTTCGACCGAGTCGCTCTTCGAGCCGGTGAGGTCGCCCACGGCGCCCTGCGCCTTGCCGACGAATTCCTTGGCGGCTCCCGTCACGCGATCCGTATCAACCATGGTGTCTCTCCTGTCTGAGTTTTCTGGACTGGTGCGGTGGGTGTGCGCCGCTCGGCCCGGTCTACGCGTGGTGCGAGATCTCGGGTTTCGCGTCGGACTTCTGCGAAGAGTACGGAGCCCGGTCCTTCGCGGCGTCGCCGGTCGATGGGCCGATGGCTCTGGTGGGTGAACCCGGCACCGGACCCAGAGTTGCCCCGGGACGGTCTCGACTTCGAAATTCAGGTTTCTCGCGGTCTCGTCTTGGCTGAGCCGCAGATGGGGTCTGTTTTGTTCAGATCAATGGTACGTTCGTACCGGTATTCTTCGACTTATGTACTAGCTTCCCGCGTGGTGAAGCCGTTGTCCCGGCCCCAGACGATCACCTCGGTGCGCTTGTGGACCCCGAGCTTGCGGTAGAGGGCGGCGGCGTGGTTGCGCACGGTGTTGCGCGACAGGTTCAGCCGCTTGGCGATGGCCTCGTCCGACAGGCCGGCACAGACCAGGCCGAGGATCTGGCGCTCCCGGACCGTGAGGCTCTGCACGCCCTCGTCGGCGCTGTCGCGCCCGGGATGCCGGAGGCCGGCAAGCTTCTCGATCAGGCCGCGGCTGAACCACGAGGTGTCGGCCATCACGGTCTCGATCGCGGTGAACAGCTCGCGCTCCGAGCGCTTGCGCTCGGTGATGTCTTGGAGCACCGCCAGGACGTAATCGTCCTCGCCGATCACCACCCGCTCGGCCGAGACGAGGCAGTCGATCTCGGTCCCGTCCTCGTGCCGCATGCAGGTCTCGAGGCCGAGGACGTAGCCGGCGCGCCGGATCGTGGCCTCGAACTTCGCCCGGGCGGCATCCGAGATCCACAGGCCTATCTCCTCGGCGGAGCGCCCGACGGCCTTGTCCTGGCCGTAGCCGAAGATCCGCGGGAAGGCCTCGTTGACGGCCGTGACGGTGAAGCCGTCGGCCCGGGCCAGCAGCGTCGGCACAGGCGTCATCCGGAATGCGGTGGCGAAGCGCGACTCGCTCTGGCGCAGAGAGGTCTCCGCCTTCTTGCGCAGCTCCAGATCCGCGAAGGTGAAGAGCATGCACGGCTCCTCGCCCATCTCGATCGGTTGGCCGGCCACGATGACGAAGCGGGAGCCGCCATCCGGCAGACGCAGGCAGGCCTCCATCTGCGGGACGGTCTGGCCGGCATTGAGCCGCGTCACGGCGAGCTCGCGCTGCTTGGCCTCGGCCAGCACGTCGACCTCGTAGACGCTGCGCCCGATCACCCCGTCGCGGGTGTAGCCGGTCATCTCCAGGAAGCCGGCATTGACCTTGACGTGGCGCAGGTCGGACAGCCGGGTGATCACGGCCGGCGCCGGGTTGGCGTTGAAGGTCTTCTCGAACCGCTCCTCGGCCTCGAATTGCGGCGTGACGTTCTGCAGGATCAGCGCGAGGCAGCTCGGCTGCCCGGCCCGGTCGGTGGCGACCAGGCTGCGCAGGGAATGGACGAAGGCAACGTCCGGCCGGTCGGTGCGCACCACCTCGACGATGACGTCGTGGAAGGTCTCGCCCCGGACCACCCGCTCGATCGGGTAATGCTCGGGTGGCCGGTTGTTGCGATAGCGGACGGAGAACCGGTCCCGGTAGGCGTCGACGGTCTCGCCGAGCTCCTCCAGGCTCTCGGCGCCGTGCATGGCCAGGGCGGCATCGTTGGCCCAGGTGATCGTCTGGTCCGGCTCGACCAGGATCACGCCCTCGGTCAGGCCGGCGATGATCTGCCTCAGCTCGTGTCTGTCGAAGCCCGCGGTCACGGTGGTTCGTCTGCTCCGCCTGATGCGACCCGGACTGGATCGGCGGCCGGTAACAGGCGGCGGGACCGGATGTTCCCTTGTGCGCAATCGGTCTGCTGGTATATTTTACTTAGGTCAGTAATCGGGTGTCGTGGTGCGGGGGCTTACGGTCCCGGCTCCGATCATCCGGCCCCGCGCCGTCATCGCGAGCATCGCGAAGCGACCCGGCCTGGCGGGCCCGCTCCGGACGCGGCGGATCCCTGGGTTGCTCCGGGCGTGCGAGGACGATCGGGCTGCGACGGCCCTTCAGGCGGAACCGGCGGCGCTACGGCGCTGCGCGGGCCAGCAAGCTCTGCAGCGCCCCGAAAGCCTGCTTGGCGACTGCCTCGGGCGGCTCGTGCTCGAGCCGGTCGTTGAAGACTTCCAGCCCGACCGGCCCGCGATAGCCGATCGCGCCGAGCTTCCCGACGAGGCTGGCCAGCGGCAGGCGCCCCTCGCCCGGGAGGAGGCGCGCGTGGCGGGCGACCGCGCGGTAATCCGACGGCTGCACCGGGCCGGCGACATCGCAGACCTGCACCCGGAAGATCCGCTCGGGCGGCACGTCGCCGAGGATGGCCGGCGTCTCGCCGCGGACGAAGAGGTGGTACCTGTCGACCACCAAGCCGGCATGGCGGGGATCGAGCTCGCGGATCGTCGCCCAGACCTGGACCAGCGACGGGTTGACCGTGCTCCAGGCCATGCCCTCGTAGGCGATCCGGAGGCCCCGGCGGCGGGCCTCGTCCACCAGCCAGACCAGATCCTCGGTGATGCGCGCCGGATCGCAGTCCGGGTCCGTGGAGGCGGGCACGAGCAGCGTCCCGGCGCCCAGAGCCGCCGCGGTGTCGAGCAGGGTCAGCGCCTCGTTCCGCTTGGCGGCGCGCGCGTCGCCGGGGGCCCCGTCGAAATCGAGCAGCACCTGGTAGTCGGTGGGGCCGAGGGCGGCGACGCGGGCGCGCAGGCCCGTCGCGCCGTCCTCGGCGCGCTCCACGTCGGTGGACCAAAGCTCGACCTGATCGAAGCCCGCGGCCCGGGCGGCGCGCAGCTTCTCCTCGGGCGATCCGCCCAGCAGCACGGTGTTGACGAAGCGGGGCCGCGGCAGCAGCGCCGCGGAGGCCCGCCCCACGGCAAGGCCGAGACCGAGACCGGTGGCGAGAGCACGGCGTCTGTTCATCCGGATCAAGGCTCCAGGCGCGGCCGACGGCGTCGATGACGGACGACCGATGTGCCACGTCGATCTGGCCCGGAGCTGAGCCCGCCCCGACCGACGGTCGCCGAACCCCACCCCGCGGCCCGTGACCGGCCGGCCAACGAAAAAGGGCGGCACCCGCAGGAACCGCCCGTCTCCGAACCGTCGATGAAGCCGCGGATCAGCGCTTCGAGAACTGGAAGCTGCGGCGAGCCTTCTTGCGGCCGTACTTCTTGCGCTCGACGACGCGGGCGTCGCGGGTGAGGAAGCCCTCACGCTTGAGCGGGGCGCGCAGCTCCGGCTCGTAGTAGGTCAGCGCCTTCGAGAGGCCGTGGCGCACGGCGCCGGCCTGACCCGAGAGACCGCCGCCGGCGACCGTGACGTTGATGTCGTACTGGTCGACGCGGTTGGCGATCTCCAGCGGCTGGCGCAGGATCATGCGCAGCACCGGGCGGGCGAAATAGACCTCGACCGGGCGTTTGTTGATCGTGACCGTGCCCTTGCCGGGCTTGATCCAGACGCGGGCGACCGCGTCCTTGCGCTTGCCGGTGGCGTAGGCGCGGCCCTGGGCGTCCAGCTTCTGGACGTGGACCGGGGCCTCGTTGGCGGGGTCGACCGCGCCGGTATTCGCCCGGTTGAGGTCGGCGAGGGACTGCAGGGTCGCCATGATCAAGCGCTCACGTTCTTGCGGTTGAGGGCGCCGACGTCGAGCGCCTGCGGCTGCTGGGCGACGTGCGGGTGCTCGGCGCCCTTGTAGACGCGGAGGTTGCCGAGGATCTGCCGGAAGAGCGGGCCGCGGGGCAGCATGCGCTCGACGGCCTTCTCGACGACGCGCTCGGGGAAGCGCCCTTCGAGGATGAACTTGGCCGTACGCTCCTTGATACCGCCCGGGTAGCCGGTGTGGTAGTAGTAGCGCTTCTGAACGTACTTGCGGCCGGTGAACTTCACCTTGTCCGCGTTGACGACAATGACGTGGTCACCGCAATCGACGTGGGGCGTGTAGGCGGCCTTGTGCTTGCCGCGCAGGCGCATGGCGACGATCGAGGCGAGACGGCCGACGACGAGGCCCTCCGCGTCGATCACGATCCACTTCTTGTCGACCTCGGCGGGTTTCAGCGAGGTGGTCTTCATGGCGAGATCCCAGGGTTCCGACGCGACGGGCACCGACGGATCGGGGCGCCGACAGCATCGGGGTGCCGAAAAACGAGCCGCCGCGTGGGGGGCACGCGGCGGCGACGGCCGGTGGATAGCCGGGTGCGCCCGGCGCGTCAACCGGGAAAATCGAAATCCTGAAAACGTGTTCTGTCTGAAAGGCTTAGCGTTAGCGGTATCATGATACCGCGTCGGTCAATCCGGGCGCTTGCCCCGCTCGGCGATGGTGAGCCGCTGGACGCCGCGGCCGGCCAGCACCGGCTTCTTCGCGCTGAGGATGCGCGAATTCACCCCGGTCCAGCCGATCTCCCCCGAGAGCCGGCCGTACTCGATCTTCGGGCAGCGGTTCATGATCACCGTGACGCCCCGCGCCTCGGCCCGGGCGGCGGCCGCGTCGTCGCGCACGCCGAGCTGCATCCAGATCACCTTGGGCAGCGGATCGAGGGCGAGCGCCTCGTCCACGAGCGGGCCCGCGGCGGCGGAATTGCGGAAGATCTCGACCATGTCGATCGGCTCCGGGATGTCGGCTAGGGCGGCCACCACCCGCCGCCCGAGCAGGTCCTGTCCGGCGAGACCCGGATTGACCGGGGTGACCGCGTAGCCCCGGTCGATCAGGTATTTCAGCACGATCCAGCTCGGGCGGGCCGGGTTCGCGGAGGCGCCGACCAGCGCGATCGTGCGCGTGTCGTTCAGGATCTTGCGGATCTGCGCCTCGGGATAGCGCGCGTGCCGGGCGGCGAAATCCGGCCCCGGCCCATCGATGTCGCTCGTCTCGTGCATGTCGCGGATCCGCTCCCGCCGCATCATCGCAAGGCCGGCGGCCGTGCGGGCTCCCATCTCTATAGCCGCCAGACCGTATGCCCCAGCGCCCGGAACGCGTCCGGGTCGTAGAGCGACTTCACGTCGACGATCAGGCCCCCGGGCCTGAGCCGGGCGGCGATGTCTTCTGGGGGGCGCTCGGCATAGTCCCGATGCGGCACCGCCACCACCACGGCGTCGACCCGATCGGGCAGGTCGGCCCAGTCGACGAGGTCGATGCCGTACTCGGCCCGGGCCTCGTCCTTGCGGGCGCGGGGATCGTGGACCGAGACGGCGCAGCCGAACTCGGCCAGCTCCCGGACCAGGTCGGCAACCTTGGAATTGCGCAGGTCGGAGCAATTCTCCTTGAAGGTCAGGCCGAGCACGATGACCTTCGCCCCCCCGGCGCTGCCGCCCTCGTGTGCCCTTTGCCGGACGATCAGCTTGACGGTCTTGCGGGCGACATGGGCGGCCATGCTGTCGTTGATCCGCCGCCCGGCCAGGATCACCTGCGGGTGGTGGCCGACCATCGCGGCCTTGTGGGTCAGGTAATAGGGATCGACCCCGATGCAGTGGCCCCCAACCAGCCCCGGGCGGAACGGCAGGAAGTTCCACTTGGTGCCGGCGGCCCGAAGCACCTCCAGGGTGTCGAGGTCGAGCTTGTCGAAGATCTGCGACAGCTCGTTCATCAGCGCGATGTTCAGGTCGCGCTGGGTGTTCTCGATGACCTTGGCGGCCTCCGCCACGCGGATCGACGAGGTCGCGTGGATCCCGGCCGCGATGATCGTCCCGTAGAGCACGGCGAGCCGTTCCAGGGTCTGCGGGGTGTCGCCGGCCACGATCTTCACGACCTTGGCGAGGCTGTGCTCCCGGTCCCCGGGATTGATCCGCTCGGGCGAGTAGCCGACCCAGAAATCCGCCTTCCAGCGCAGGCCGGAATGCTGCTCCAGCACGGGGACGCAGACCTCCTCGGTGGCGCCGGGATAGACCGTGGATTCGAACACCACGATCGCCCCGCGCCGCATGTGCCGCCCGACCAGCGCCGAGGCCTCGATGAGCAGGCTGAAATCCGGGCTCTGGGCGTCGTCCACCGGGGTCGGCACCGTGACGATGATCACGTCGGCCTCCGACAGGGCGGTCGGGTCGTCGGTGATCGCCAGATGGGTCGCGGCCCGGAACGCGGCCGGCTCGATCTCCCCGGCCGGGTCGATCCCGTCCCGGTAGGCCGCGACCTTGGCGGGGGCGCGCTCGTAGCCGATCGTGCGCAGGCCCTGCCCGAAGGCCAGGGCGAGGGGGAGCCCGACATAACCGAGGCCGACGATGGCCAGGCAGGTCGTTTCGGAGGGGGTGACGTCCATCGGTGATGCCGTGCGGGGCGCGTGCCGCCCGGACCGGGTCATACCCGCTCGCGGCGGGTTTCGGTATGCGGGCGCCTATCGTCCATCACCACCCGCCTCCCAGAGGCTATGATGTTGACACATCGGCGTGTGCAAGGCGCGACAAGCCCCCCTCTCCCGTGCGGGAGAGGGGACTCGAGCCACATCCGGAAGCGTGTGGATCCGGTCGCCCACGCGGCGGCGGGAAACGCCCGCGCATGCCCGGCCACCGCCCTCACCCCACCGACATCCGCAGCGGCGGCTCCACCTCCGGCGGGAGCGGCGAGACGTAGCCGGCGGCGCCGACCCGGCGGGCGAGGTCGGCCTTGGCGGCCTCGCGCAGGGCCGGATCGGTGAGCGCCAGGGCGCCGGTGGCGGCCATCGCCTTGGCGACCTGGACCATCGCCTTGTGGGCGGCCGGGCTGCGCCCCTGGGCGACCACCTGCCAGGTGTGGAACGGCGTGCCCACCGCCACGGTGGGCGCGTGGGCCTGGACGGTCGGCACCACCCAGCTCACGTCGCCGACATCGGTGGAGCCCACCGCCGGGTTGCGCGGGGCGTCGAGCGGCACCAGGAAATCGGCGAGCGGCGCCTCGGTGCGCGGCAGCCCGATGGCGCGAAACACGGCATCGATGTCGCCGTCGCTGAGCGTGGACCGGATCTCCGTGGCGAAGGCCCGGTCGGCCGCGTCGAAATGCGGGGGGCCGAGCTCCTCCATGACCCCGTGGAGCGCCCGCTCCAGCGGATCGTTGCCCAGGAGGTTCGACACGGCGCTGACGATCCGCACCTCGACGCTGGTCTCGGTCATGAGCGCGGCGCCCTCGGCCACCTTCTTCACCCGCTCGACCAGGGCGAGCATCCCCGGCAGGTCCCGCGCCCGGATCGAGTAGCGCACCTTCGCGCTCGCCTGGACGACGTTGGGGGCGATGCCGCCGGCGTCGAGATAGGCGTAGTGCACCCGGGCGTCGGAGGGCATGTGCTCGCGCATGTAGTTCACGCCGACGCTCATCAGCTCCACCGCGTCCAGCGCCGAGCGGCCGAGATGCGGCGCGGCCGCCGCGTGGGCGGTCCGGCCGGTGAAGATGAAATCCGCCCGGGTATTGGCGAGCGCCACCGGGGGCGCCACCTCCCAGAAGCTGCCCGGGTGCCAGGAGATCGCGATGTCGGCATCCGCGAAGGCGCCCGCCCGGACCAGGAACGCCTTGGCGGCCCCGCCCTCCTCGGCCGGGCAGCCGTAATAGCGCACGCGGCCGGGGGTGCCGGTCTCGGCGAGCCAATCCTTCACGGCGGTGGCGGCCAGCAAAGCCGCCGCCCCGAGGAGGTTGTGGCCGCAGCCATGGCCGTGGCCGCCGGCCTCCACGGGCCGGTGCTCGGCGACGCCCGCCTCCTGCGACAGGCCCGGCAGCGCGTCGTACTCACCCAGGAAGGCGATGACCGGACCGCCCTCCCCGGCCTCGCCCATCACCGCGGTGGGGATGCCGGCGACCTGCTCGGTGACGCGGAAGCCCTGGTGGCGCAGCTCCGCCGCGTGCTCGGCGCAGGAGCGCGTTTCCGTGTAGCAGACCTCCGGCATGCCCCAGACGCGCTCGGAGAGGGCGATCAGCCGCTCCTTCTGCGCGTCCACGTGGCGCCACACGGTGTTGCGGTTGTCCATCAGGTCGTCTCCGAGCGTGTCTCGCGCCGATGCGCACCACCATAGCGAGTGCCGCACCCTGCATGTCAGACGGTTCCCGGTCTGGTCGCTCGGCCGATCCTCCCACCGTCATCGCGAGCGCAGCGAAGCGACCCAGGGATCCGCCACGGCCCAAGATCGCGCGCTGCCCTGGGTTGCTTCGCTGCGCTCGCAATGACGGGGAAGGCCATTCGAGATCTTCAACCGAAATCCGTATCGAGCCCCGTCATGCAGGCCCGGGGCCAGGCTGCCGAGCCCCGGCGACGACGTTTCGCCCCAAGCGTAACTGGCGCGCCCCTTGCCAAGAGCCTTGCGAAAGCCGCACCCACAAGGATGCTGTGCGGGTCGCGGCGACAATCAGGGATCGATGCATGGACGAGCGGGATCTGCGCGGGCTCATCGGGCGGGTGAAGTCCGGGGACCTGTCACGGCGCGGCTTCGTGCAGCGGACGCTGGCGGTCGGGCTCTCCGCGCCGCTGGCCGGGCTGATGCTGGCCGAGAACGGGGTGGCGATGGCCGCCGATTTCCGGGCCGCCTACAAGCCGACCAAGGCCGGCGGCGGCGGCGCGCTGCGCCTGCTCTGGTGGCAGGCGCCGACCCTGATCAACCCGCATTTCGCCATCGGCACCAAGGACCAGGAGGCCTCGCGGATCTTCTACGAGCCGCTGGCGGCCTGGGACCCGGACGGCAACCTCGTGCCGGTGCTCGCCGCCGAGATCCCGTCCAAGGAGAATGGCGGGCTCGCCGCCGACGGCCGCTCGGTGGTCTGGAAGATCAAGCCCGGTGTGGCGTGGCACGACGGCAAGCCGCTCACCGCTGACGACCTCGTCTTCACCTGGGCCTATGCCCGCGATCCGGCCACCGCCGCGGTGACGATCGGCTCCTACAAGGATTGCAAGGTCGAGAAGATCGACGACCTCAGCGTCCGGATCCTGTTCGACAAGCCGACGCCGTACTGGAGTGATGCCTTCGTGGGCACCGTGGGCATGATCCTGCCCAAGCACCTGTTCGCCGCCTATACGGGCGCCAAGTCGCGGGAGGCGCCCCAGAACCTCGCGCCCGTGGGCACCGGCCCCTACCGGTTCCTCGAATTCCGG